>DATKFK010000051.1:0-4285 GCA_035544375.1 Thermoanaerobaculia bacterium | reverse complement strand
CCAGCGAATCGTTGGGGTCCACCGTGACGCAGCCCAATGAGTAGGAGCCCTCGCCGTCGAAGATCGGCTCGAAGGTGGTGCCGGCGTTGACGGTCTTCCAAAGGCCGCCCGAGGCGGCCGCCACGTAGTAGGTGCTGGGGTGACGGGAATCGACCGCGAGGTCGGCCACGCGGCCCGAGATGAACGCGGGGCCGATGCCGCGCAGCTTGAGCCCGGCGAAGGTGGCGGCCGACAGCGGCTCCTTCTTCTTGTCGCCCCTATCTCCCTTGTCGTTCTTGTCGCCCTGGCCGGCTCTGTCGCTCGTCGCGTCCTGGTCGGCGCGGTCGTCCTGGCTGTAGCCGGCCGCGCGCGCGGTCCGGACCGGGCCGGCGAGAGGCAGGCAGAGCAGCAGCGCCACCATCAAGGCAGTTCGTTTCACGGCTGCTCCCTCCAAGAAAGCCCGGCGGCCGTTGTCGGTGCCAGGGCGCCGGATTGGCCAGCTCGGCGTGTGCAGGCCAGAAGATAGTCCATGGCGGGCCAAGAAGGAATCGTTGGCCGGAGCGAAGGGGTGGGGCCTGCCACGGGGTGTCCGGAGGACGTGAACCAGGAAGACTATCGGTGGCGGCGCCTGAAGACGGCGTAGGCGGGCAGGCCCAGCGCCACGAGCCCCAGGCCCCACAGAGATTCGGCCGGCCGCTGGTAGAGCGTGTTGCCGATCAGCAGCAGGCAGGCGAGCACGAAGACCGCGGGCACCACGGGGTAGCCCCAGGTGCGGTACGGGAGGTCGCGGTCCGGCTGGCGCCGGCGCAGGACGAAGACCGCCGAGGCGGCGGCGGCGTGGAACACGACCGACGCGAACACCACGTAGGTGTAGAGCTGCTCGTAGGTCCCCGAGACGGTGAGGATGATGGTCCAAAGGGTCTGCGCCCACAGGCTCGCGGTCGGCGTGCGGTAGCGCGGATGGATGGTGGCGAGCGCCGGGAAGAACACTCCGTCCGCGGCCATCGGCTGATAGATACGGGAGCTGTAGAGAATGGTTGCAGACAGGCAGCCGAAGGTCGAGATCAGCACCGCCAGCGACACCAGGCGTGACGCGGCAGGTCCGAAGAGGACCGCGGCGGCGGCCTCGCCCACCCGGTCGCTCGCCGCCATGGCTTGCACCGGGAGCGCCCGCGAATAGGCGAGGTCGAGCAGCACGTAGAGGCCGGTGACCGCGGCGGTGCCGTAGATCAGGCCGCGCGGCAGGTTGCGTCCGGGGTTGCGGACCTCTCCCGCCGAGCAGGTGAGCGCGTACCAGCCGTCATACGTCCAGAGCACGGCGATCATCGCCACGCCGAAGGCGCTGATCAGCGCCCCCGGCGCCGCCGTCAACGGCATGGCCGCCGGCAGCGGCGCGGTCAACGCGCCGTGGACCGGCGCGCGGACCAGCAGGCCGAGCACGCCGAAGACCGCGATCGAGCCGATCTTGAGGACGGTGAAGGCATTCTGCACGCCGGCGCCCTCGCGCAGGCCGAAGTGGTTGACGGCGGTCAGCAGCAGGATCGCCAGCAGCGCCGCCACCTGGCCGCCCGAGAGCCGCCAGGTCCAGCCGCCGATCGGCACCGCCAGCAGCAGGTGGCGGGTGGAGAAGAAGGGAAGGAAGCTCCCGAGGTACTCGCCGAAGGCGACGCCGAGCGCCGCGATGCCGCCGGACATGATGACCAGGAAGGCCGTCCAGCCGTAGAGGAACCCCCAGACGGGCCCGTAGACCTCCTTGAGGTACTGGTACAGGCCGCCGGCCTGGGGGTACATCACCCCGAGCTCGGCGAACGTCAGCGCTCCGGCCAGCACCAGCAGGCCGCCCACCGCCCACACCAGGAGCATCAGGCCCGCGTGCGGCAGCACCTTCGCCATGTCGCCCGGGGTGAGGTAGATGCCGGTGCCGACGACCGAGCCGATGGTCAGCAGCACGCAGTCCCAAATCCCCAGGCCCCGCAACAGGCTCGGCCCCGGGCGCGGGGAGGCGCTGTCGGACTCGGGGGGCCCGGGGGGCGCGGGCCCCGAACGCTCCGCGGCTGCCGCCGCCGGGGTGGTCATTGCCGGTATCTTGTGCCGAAGCGCCCGGCAAACGCCAGCTCAGTAGTAAGCCAGGCCCCGCGGGCTCCGCGGACCGCCAGCCGGGCTGGATCAGGCCGTCGGCACGGCGGCGCGGGCGAGGCGGCCGTCGAGGTCGAGCTCGGCGGCCACGCCCTTCATCGCGTCGAGGACGTTGCCGACGTGCTGCCAGAGGTCGAGCTCGCCGCCGAAGCAGGCGCGGCTGAAGTCGGCGGTCGCCTGGGCGACGTGCTCGCGGTCCACCCCGGCGGCGAAGGCGCGCTCCTTCCAGCGCTTCTGGATCGACTTGAGCTCGACCTCGCGCAGGTCCTTGCTGGGTCGCACCAGGGCGGCGGCGATCACCAGGCCGGTGACCTCGTCGCAGGCGAGCAGGGCGAAGTCGATGGGGCGCTCGCGCTCGACGCCGGTGCCCTCGGTGTTGTGGGAAAGGATGGCGCGGACCACGTTGTCGCTGGCGCCGTGGTCGCGCAGGATGGGCGCTCCGGCCGCCGGGTGCTGGTCGAGGGTGGGATGGATCTCCCAGTCGAAGTCGTGGAGCAGGCCCGCCAGGCCCCACTCCTCGACGTCAGCGGCATCGGCGGCACCGGCGCCATGGGCGCCATGGGCGCCATGGGCCCCAAGCCGGGACGCATAGCCGCGCATGGCGGCCTCGACCGCCAGCATGTGCCGGCGCAGCCCCGGCGACTCGACGTTGTGGACCACCAGCTCCCAGGCCTGTTGCCGCTCCATGCCGCCTCCCTCCGTGACCGGTGTGCGCTCCGGCGCGCCGCCCCCGGCGGCCGCTACGGCCGCGCGGGCCGCGCGGGACACTAGGATAAGGCGGATGGCGAGAATGTCCAGCCGCGACGACGGCCGTGGACGGCGGCCCGGCGCCCCCGGCCGCCGCGAGGGTGGGGGGCGCCGCGGGCGCGGGCCGGGGGAGGTGTCGCTCGAGCGGGCGCTCTCGAAGCTCGGCCTGGCGACGCGCTCGGCGGCGCGGGCGCTGGTGCGGGAGGGGCGCGTGGCCGTGGATGGGCGCATCGTCGCCGAGCCGCTGGCGGCGGTGGTCCCCGAGCGGGTCCGGATCGCCATCGACGGCCGGGAAGCCTCGCCGCCGGCGCCGTTCACCGTGATGCTCCACAAGCCGCGCGGCGTCGTCACCACCCGCTCGGATCCGCAGGGCAGGCCCACCGTCTACGGCTGCCTGGCGGCGCCGGCCGGCGGCCTGCCGGGCGTTCACCTGGTGCCCGCCGGGCGCCTGGATGCCGCCACCTCGGGACTGCTGCTGATGACCAACGACACCCGCCTCGCCGACTGGGTGACCGACCCGGCGCACGCGGTGCCGCGGGTCTACCTGGTGACCGTGCGCGGCGAGCTGACGCCGGAGCGGGCGTCGCGGCTGACCGCGGGCGTCGAGGACTCGGGCGAGCGCCTGGCCGCGAGCGGCGCGACGGTGCGCAAGCGCTCGCGGCGCGAGACCCACCTGGTGCTCGAGCTGACGGAGGGCAAGAACCGCGAGGTGCGGCGGCTGCTGGCGGCGCTCGGCCACGAGGTGACGGCGCTCAAGCGGGTGGCCTTCGGCGGCCTGGCGCTGGGCAGGCTGGCGCCCGGCGCCTGGCGGGTGGTCGCCGCCGCCGAGCTGCGCGCCGCCTTCCCGGGAGCGCCGGTGCGGTAGAGTCGGACGCCGTGCGCAAGATAACCCTGATCACCACCGGCGGCACCATCGAGAAGATCTACGACGAGCAGCGGGGGGAGCTGGTCAACCGGCGCTCGATCGTGCGGCGCATGCTCTCCGAGATGCGGCTGGAGGACACCGAGGTCAACGTCTTCGAGCTGATGAGCAAGGACAGCCTGGACATGACCGAGGCCGACCGCCTGCGCATCGTCGAGGCGG
Organism: Thermoanaerobaculia bacterium; assembly: GCA_035544375.1. Classification (GTDB taxonomy): domain Bacteria; phylum Acidobacteriota; class Thermoanaerobaculia; order Multivoradales; family UBA5704; genus JASLEW01. The sequence goes on along the minus strand of DATKFK010000051.1, from coordinate 339 downwards.
TGAGGGCCAGCGGGCCGAGCGGCGAAGGCGACGTGACCGGCATCGTGGTCCTGCACGGCACCGATACGCTGGCCGCGACCGGCGAGAAGCTGTTCGCCGAGGTCCCGGCGCCGCGGGTGCCCATCGTCCTCACCGGCGCCATGCGGCCGTTCGACATGAAGCAGTCGGATGCGCTGCAGAACCTCACCGAGGCCCTGTTCGCAGCCGGCGTCCTGGCGCCGGGGGTCTACTGCGTCGCCCACGGCCGCGTGCTGCCCTTCCCGGGGGTGCACAAGGACCGCGAACGGGGAACCTTCACGCGGGACTGACCGGCGCGCCCGCCAGTGTCCCGCACGAATG
>DATKFK010000050.1:0-2241 GCA_035544375.1 Thermoanaerobaculia bacterium | reverse complement strand
GGCCTGCGCCCGCAGGCCTCGAACCCCTGCCGGCACCTCAAGCGCTACTCCGAGCGCAAGCGCGAGCGGTTCCTGAGCGCCGAGGAGATCCAGCGGCTCGGCATCGCGCTCGTCGAGTCGCAGGGGATCGAGCACCCCAGCGTGCTCGCCGCCATTCGCCTGCTCCTGCTGACCGGCGCGCGCAAGTCCGAGATCCTGACGCTCAGGTGGGAGCATGTGGACCTCGAACGCTACGCGCTGCGGCTCCCGGACTCGAAGACCGGCGCCAAGGTGATCGCTCTCGGCGGCCCCGCCGCCGCGCTGCTCGCCCGTCTCGACCGCTGCGAGGGCAATCCCTACGTCTGCTGGGGCGACAGCGCCGGCAGCCACTTCATCGGCCTGCAGCACGCCTGGCAGCGCATCCGGCGCCGCGCCCAGCTGCCCGGGGTGCGCTTGCATGACATGCGGCACGCCTACGCGAGCTTTGGCGCGGCGTCCGGCCTGGGCCTGCCGATTCTCGGCGCGCTGCTCGGCCACAAGACGCCGGCGACCACGGCGCGCTATGCGCATCTCGCGAACGACCCGCTGCGCGCCGCCGCCGACCGCATCGCCGGCGAGATCGCCGCCGCCCTCGACAGCCGCCCGCTCGCCGAGGTGTTGCCGTTGAAGACCGCTGTTGACGCGGAGAGGAGGTGACCGGGTAGAACAGGGCAGAACAACCAACACGCAACCTGGCCGCCGCCGGAGGGGACTGCCGCTCGATCCTGAGCGTCCGTCCGTCTCCGAACCAGCAAACGGCCCCGGCACGGGCTGGAACCCAATGCCGAGGCCTGACCACGCACGAGGGATACGCTCATGCATGGCTTCCAGCATCCTACCAAGCCGCCGTCCCTGCCCCTCGACCTCGACTTCGAGGTCTACACCGAAGCCACCCGCCGGGCGCTCTACGACATCGTCGTCGCCGTCCACTTCACCGCGCCGCCCGAGGTCGCGCGCGGCGACTGGTTTCCCGCCTACACTCCCGACCAGGCCGGCCTGGCGGTCCACTTCACCGCGGGACGCTGGCTGGCCTGCTGGACCCGGCTCGAAGAGGTCGAGTCTGACTTGCCGGTGTCCCGCCGCATCTCCCTCGTCCGCATCCAGGCCGCGCCCGAGGCGCCCTACGGGGTGTCTTTCCATGAAGTCTGACGGCGCCACCTCCGGGCAGGAGGACGAAACCCACGCCCCACCTGAATGCGAGCTTCACACCCTCACCGATGGCGAGCTGCTCGGCCTGGTGCTCGCCGGCGGCCGCCTCTTCCGCAGTTCCGGCAGGCTCGCCCGGGAGCTGCTCGGGGAATGGGGCGGACTCGCCGCTCTCCCCGGCACCTCCCGGGCGACGCTTCGCCACCGTGGCCTGAGCGAGGCGCAGGCTTCGGCCCTGCTCGCCGCCTGCGAGCTCGCCTGCCGCCTGGCCCGGCAGCGCATTCCGCCCCGGCAACCGCTCAGCCGGCCGGACCTGGTCGCACACTTCCTCGCCCTGCGCTACCAGCTGCGCGACCAGGAGGTCATGGGCGCGCTGTTCCTCGATCGTCACCACGGCCTGCTGGGCGAAACGGAGATCTTTCGCGGCACGCTCCACCGCGTCACCGTCGAGCCGCGCCAGATCCTCCGGCAGTGCCTGCTACGCGGCGCCGCCGCCGTCGTGGTCTTCCATGTCCACCCGTGCGGGGACCCGATACCCTGCCGCGAGGACCTGGCGTTCAAGCGCCGCATGGCGGCCGCCGCGGCACTCGTCGGCATCGACCTCGTGGATCACCTGGTGCTCGGCGCCGGCGGGCATTGGGTGTCGCTTTGGGCGCGAGGCGGCTAGTCAAGCACCTCCCGTCGTGAGCTACGCTGCGGTTTTCCCGCGCTCGCGGCATCCACACGCCTGCGACTTCACCAGGATGGGCGATGTGGACGCCGCGAGCATCCCACCTGCTGCGCGCGCCGATTGAGCCCCTGGCGTGCAGGGGACTGGTCCCCTGCACTGATGCTTCTTCAACCCTGGCGCTCGCGCGTCCAGGTCGATCGCGGCCCCAATATTTAATATATTAATAGCCCTCAAGTCACGACCTGTCAGACACTTAGCGGATCGCCTTGGCGACGGGGGATCAGCGGCCGAGTCCGGGGCAGTCGTCGCCGCGGCCGCGGTCATGGTCGCGTGGCCCAGCAGCCGGTGAAGATGCAGGCGGCGCGGGCCGAGAGCCCGTTGTCGGCGGCGCTCCCGAAGGCGCGGCC
>DATKFK010000049.1:0-8831 GCA_035544375.1 Thermoanaerobaculia bacterium | reverse complement strand
CGCGGTACAGCAGCGCGTCGAACGCGGCAAGCAGGACCATGAACAGGGTCGCGCCGCCTTGCCGGGCGCCGCGCCGCAGCTCCGTGGCGAGCGCCGGCGGTATGTGCGAGGCGGTGCGCGCACCGCGGAAGCTCGGCACCGCCGGCCGCGGCCTGTCCGACGGCAGCTCGACCTGCGCCGGGGCCCCGGCCAGCGCCCGCCGCCAGTAGGCGAGGTGGGCATCCAGGACCTCGCCCGCCAGCCAGGCGCGCTGCCAGGCGGCGAAGTCGGGGTACTGCAGCGGCGGCTTCGGCAGCGGCGAGGGACCGCCGGCGGTGAACGCCGTGTCCGCAAGCAGCGACGTCAGCTCTTGCAGCAGGACCGCCAGCGACCACCCGTCGGCGACGATGTGGTGCAGCACCAGGACCAGCAGGTGGTCGCGGACGCCGAGGCGCAGGAGGACGGCGCGCAGCAGGGGCGCCGCGGCGAGATCGAACGGCTGGCGGCCGAGCACGGAGCCGACGCCGCCCCTGCCGAGGGCGGCGGCGGCGGCGGCCTCCCTGAGCGCCGACAGATCCACGATCGGCAGACGCAGGGTGAGCCGCGGGGCGATCCTGGCCGCAGGCTTGCCCGCGATCGCCGGATACGCGGTGCGCAGGACCTCGTGGCGGCGCACGATCTCGTCGAGGCACCGGGCCAGCACGCCCGGCGCCAGCTCGCCGCGCAGGCGCAGGGCGCCCGGCAGGTTGTAGGCGGCGCTGCCACGCGTCAGCTGCTCGAGGAACCAGATGCGCTCCTGGGAGAACGAGAGGACGAGGCCGTCGCGGCCGGCCCGGCGCGCCAGCGGCGGCGGGCCATGCCCCGGCTGGCCGGCGGCGGCGGCCGCCGCGATCTCCCGGGCCAGGGCCTCGACCGTCTGGAGCTCGAAGACCCGGCGCATCGGCAGCTCGACCCCGAAGGTCCGGCGGATGCGCGCCACCAGGCGGGTGGCCAGCAGGGAGTGGCCGCCGAGCTCGAAGAAGTCGTCGCCGGCGCCGACCTGTTCGACCCCCAGCAGCTCGGCCCACAGGCCGGCCAGCAGCTCTTCGACCGGCGTGCGCGGGGCGATGAGGTCGCCGGTCCTTCCTTCCCGGGCCGCCGGCGCCGCGGGTTGCGGCAGGGCCTTGCGGTCGACCTTGCCGTTCGGCGACAGCGGCAGCCGTTCGAGGAAGACGAGGTCGCCGGGCACCATGTAATCCGGCAGCCGCTGCCGCACGAAGTCGCGGAGGGCCGCGGCCGCGGGCCGCGCCGACTCGGGGAGCGGGCCCACCAGGTAGGCGGCCAGCCGCCGGTCGGTCCCCTCGCCCCAGGCCGCCACCACCGCCTGGTCCACCGCCGGATGCCGCAGCAGCGCCGACTCGATCTCGCCGAGCTCGATGCGGAAGCCGCGCACCTTGACCTGGTGGTCGATGCGGCCCAGGAACTGCAAGTAGCCGTCCCCCCGGTGCCGCACCAGGTCCCCGCTCCGGTACAGCCGCTCGCCGCTCTCGCCGGCCGCCGCCGCCCACGGGTCCGGCACGAACCGCTCCGCCGTCAGCTCTGGCCGGCCCCAGTAGCCTCGCGCCAGCCCCAAGCCGCCGATCAGCAGCTCTCCCGCGGCCCCCAGCGGCACCGGCGAGAGGTCCCGGTCCACCACGTGGAACCGCGTGCTGGCGATCGGCCGGCCGAGGGCCACCACGGCGGCCGCCGCGGGCGCCGCCTCCTCCTCCACGACCCGCCGGGCCGCCGAGTACACCGCCGTCTCCGTCGGTCCGTAGGCGTTCCACAGCTCTACCCCGCGCGCCAGCAGCGCCGCCGCCAGCTCGCGCGCCAGGGCTTCGCCGCCGGACAGTGCCTTGAACCGCCGCCCCGCCGGCAGCCGCTGCCCTTCCCAGCCCGCGTCCAGCAGCAGCCGCCAGGTCGCCGGCGTCGCCTGCATCGCCGTGGCCGCGCCGGCCGCAAGGCGAGCCGCCAGCCGGCTGCCGTCGGCAGCGTCCTCGGCGCTCACCACCTCCACCCGCCCACCCACCGCCAGCGGCAGGTAGATCTCGAGCCCCGCGATGTCGAACGCCAGGGTGGCCAGCGCCGGCATCACGTCGCCGGCGCCGAGACCGGGCCGCTCGGCCATCGCGCGCAGGAGATTGACCAACGCCCGGTGCGGCAGCCCCACGCCCTTCGGCCGGCCCGTCGAGCCCGACGTATAGAGGATGTACGCCAGCGTTTCCGGCCCGCCGTCGCACGCCGGGTCTGCCAGCGGTGCGCCATCCTCGGCGGCGATTTCGTTCCGCTCCCGATCGAGGCATACGATGCGTGGCCCGCTCGCGCCGGCGGCCGCCAGCCAGCGCTCCTCGGTCAGCAGCACCGCCGGCGCGCTGTCGCCCAGCACCAGCGCCCGCCGCGCCGCCGGGTGGCCCGGGTCGAGCGGCACATAGGCCCCGCCCGCCTTGAGGATGGCGAGCAGCGCCACCACCATCTCCGGAGTCCGCTCCACGCACAGCCCCACCCGCGTCTCGGCGCCCACCCCCAGCCGCCGCAGGTACCGCGCCAGGCGGTTCGCCCGCGCCTCCAGCTCGCCATAGGTGAGCGTCACGCCCTGCCCGGCCACCGCCGGCGACCGCGGCCGCCGCGCCGCCTGCCACTCGAACAGCTCGTGCACCCGCCGCGCCGCGGGCGACAGGCGGCTTTCTCCCGCGGCTCCCTCCGCCGCGCCGCGCGCCGGGCCGGACCGCCATCCGGCCGCCGTGCCGGCCGCGCTCCATTCCACCAGCAGCTGCTGCCGCTCGCCGGCGCCAAGCAGCGGCAGCTCCCGGATGCTCGGCCGCCGGCGCTCCGGACCGCGCTCGCGGCCGCCTTCCGCCGCGGCAACGGCGGCCAGGTTGCCCAGGTGACCGAGCATCCGCTCCGCCGTCACCCCGTCGAACAGGTCGCTGCTGTACTGCAGCGAGGCGGCCAGGCCGCCGTCCATCTCGACCGCCAGCAGGCTCACGTCGAACTGGGCGCTGCGCCGGTCCAGCCGCACCGACTCGAGCACCGGCCCCCGGCCCCCGCCCAGAGCGATCTCCGCCCCGGCCTCGCCGAGCGCGAAGCCGCCGAGGCCCCGCTCGCGCTCGCGGCGCTCCCGGTACAGCGCGAACATCGCCTGGAAGATCGGCGAGCGGCTGGCATCCCGTTCTCCACCCTGCCGCTCGGCGAGCAGCGCGAACGGGAAGTCCTGATGGGCGAACGCCGCGAGCGCGCTGTCCCGCACCCGTGCGAGCAGCGCCGCGAAGTCCGGCGCGCCGGCCAGGTCGCCCTCGACCACCACCGGATTGACGCAATAGCCGACGACACCGGCCAGGCCCGCACCCGGCGGCCCGGCCGTGCCCCGCCCGGTGGCAGGCGTGCCCACCAGCAGGCGCTCCTGGCCGCCGTGGCGATGCAGCAGCACCATGAAGGCCGCCAGCAGCGTCATGAACGGCGTCGCCCCCGACCGCCGGCCGAGCGCCTGCAGGCCCGCCGTCACCTCGCGGCCCAGCCGCAGCCGCCGCGCGCCGCCCCGGAAGCTCGGCAGCGGCGGCCGCGGCCGGTCGGCCGGCAGCTCGAGCGCCGGCGTTCCCGGCGGCAGCGCGGCCTGCCAGAACGCCGCCAGCCGCTCCCCCTCGGGCCCCGCCAGCAGCCGCGCCTGCCCCTCCACCAGATCCTCGTAGGAGCCGGCGAGCGGCGGCAGCCCCTCGCCGCGGTAGAGCGCACCCAGCTCGCCCACCAGCAAACCCAGCGACCAGAAGTCGGCGACGGCGTGGTGCACGGCCAGCGCCACGAAGTGCTCGCCCGCGCGCTCGGCGCCGCCCATCGCCGCCCGCCGGAACAGCGCGACTCGCAGCAGCGGCCCCGCCGCCAGGTCGAACGGCCGCTCCGCCTCCTCGGCAAGCCGCGCCGCGAGCCGTGCCTCGCTCCAGCCGCCGGCGACCTCCTCGATCCAGGCGAGGCTGCCGCCGGCGTGGACGACCCGCACAGCGTCCTCGCCGTCCGCCTCGAAGGTGGTGCGCAACGCGGCATGGCGTTCGACCAGCGCCAGCAGCGCCCGCCGCAACCGCGGCGCGTCGAGCTCGCCGCGGACCCGCGCCGCCCCGCCGAGGACATAGGCCGGATTGCCGCCCGGCACCATGCGGTCGAGCAGCCAGAGCGCCCGCTGGCCGTGCGACAGCGGGTGGCGCGCGGCGGCGGTCGGACCCCTGACCGCGGTAGCCGCCTCGGCGGCCCCGACCCCGCCCTCGGCCGCAGCCGTGGCTGCCGCAGTGGCCGCAGTGGCCGCAGCCGTTGGGGCCTCCGGCCGCGCCGCGATCATCTCGCCCAGCTCCGCCAGGCTCGCGCCTTCCAGCAGGGTGGCGAAGGGCACCTGCACGCCAAGCCCGGACTCGATCGCCGCCGCCAGCTCGGCCGCTCCCAGCGAATCGAGCCCCTGGGCGATCAACGAACGATCGGCCCGCAGCCGCGCGGGGTCCACGGCGAGCGCCCGCGCCGCTTCATGGCGCAGAAAGGCCGCGATCGCCGCCGGCTTCCGCGCCGCGGGCGGCGCCCCGGCGACCTCCCCGCGGTCTGGCCCAGCGCCGGCGCCGTCCCGCTCCGAGCGGCGACCGCCCGCCGGGTTTCGCTTCCCAGTCAAGTGTCCAAAGCTCCTGGCGCCCGTGGATGATCTTCGGCGGGCTGGTGTGCACTAACTGCGGGGCACGACGCTCGCGGCGCCTGTTAGCCCAGGCGCGGTCCTCGGCGCGTTCAGCGCGAGGCGGTCATCGATTCAATATACCCAATGGGTCCGAGAAGCGATGCGACACCGATTGGCAAGCAGACGTCAATCGGACTGACGGATGCGGCGGATCTTGACGGTCCGCCCCGCCCGCGAGCGCTCGTGGGCGGGGGATCGCCGGCAACGGCCTCAGGGCTTGATCTGGTTGGGATTGGTGCAGGCGTTGGGTTTGCCGTTGACGTAGTAGTCCCCGTACTGCATCGCCGCCACCTGCAGCTGCAGCGAGGTGTCGAGCGACATCGCGTAAGGGTAGTTGCCGCCGCTGTAGGCCATGGGGAATTGCGTGGTCTGGAAATAGTTGACGTTGAGCTGCGAGTAGTTCGTGCACAGGCCGGTGAAGCCGAAGATCGACGGCAGGTTGGAGCCGTAGGAGGCGATCTGCCCGGTGGGCTGGGCATAGCCGCCGCCGTGGCACGAGAGGCACGAGGAGAGCTTGTTGTCGACCGGTCCCGCCAGGCGGTGCTCGCAGCCGAAGTGCTGCCGCTTGTCGTCAGGATCGCGCAGGACGCTTTGGTGGGCAGCGATGCTGACGCCCTTGGGCACCGCCGGATAGGTCCACTCGTCCATGCCCCACTGCAGGCCGACGGGCGCCAGGTGGTCCCAGGCGGTGCCGCCGGAACCGTAGTCCGCGTAGTACGCGAAGGTGCCGTACACCCAGCGAGTGGGCGAACGGGGGTCGACGACCGCAACGTCCATCTGCACCAGGTGGACCGGGCGGGGGGCGTGCTTGCACTCGTAAGCGCCTTCGGGCGTCTGTTCGTGGCGGTCCACGGTCCAGGCCGGCGACCCCTTGAGGTACGGCACCTCCTCCGGCGTGGCGGTGGTGAAGAGGAGCTTGGCGACGACGGTGCCCTCCGGGAAGGGCATGCCGGCGGTGAAGGTCTGGCCTCCCTTCGCGACGGAGGCCGGCCGGCCGTCGGGCGGCCATGCCTGGCCGACGCTCCAGCCGCCCCATTGGTTGTACATGCCGAACGCCCAGGTCTCGAAACCGTACTTCCCACCCTCGAGGTTGCCGCGGACGAGGTGGCTGCGGCCCTCCGCTCCGAGCTGCTCGACGTCCTTGGGAGCGAGCTGCAGCAGGTGTGCGGCGAAGCCCTCGGCGCCGCCGTGGAAATCCTCGAGACGCGCCGTGCGCTCGTTGGTCATGCCATGCACGAACTCGCGGCCCTGCGTCGGATCGTAGGCCATCCAGGGGACGTGGAACCAGCGCGTCTCCCTACCGACCTTGACGCGCCAGCCGATCTCGTTGCGCAGCTCGGCGTCCTGTCCCTCCTTGACGTAGTCGAGGACGTCGGAAAGGTATTTCGCCCAGGCCGCGTTCCAGACCGGCGCGGGGCCGTTGAGGTCGGTCGAGAAGTCGACGTCCACGTCCAGCCACTTGCACACCTGCTTGGGGCAGGGGCCCGGCTCCTGCTGCGGATAGTTGTGGCTCAGGTGGAAGACCGGTCCGGTCCAACCCGGCGGCGGCGGCACGACGGCGTTGCGAAAGGCCAGCTGGTGGGCGGTGGCCGCCTTGGCCGGTGTCACGGCCTTGGGGCGGGGAGAGTGCTCGGCCATGATCGCGGCCGTGCCCGGCTTCTCGGGCGTCGACTCGGCCCCCGGGCCCGAGGCCGCCGCGGCGGCAGGCGAAACGACGACGGTCATCGCGAGGATGGCCACTGCGAGGATGGTCACTGCGAGGACGGACCCGGCAACGGCGCTGCGCCAGCAGGTGCTGTTCCTCATCTCTCCTCCTTGGGACGCGGCAGGCGAACTGCGCACGGCGCACCACGCCCCACCACGCGAAACGATTCGCTACTGATTTAAGCAAGATTCTACGCGGCTACCCGGGTGCCCGCAAGGGTGGCGCGCCGCCGATGCCGCTCGAACCACGCGGGCCGCGCGGGCCGCGCTGACGGACCAGGTCCAGCGCCACGACCAGCTCCTCGACACCGCGCCGGATCTCCCGGGTGTCCACCGCGGCAAATCCAAGCTGCAGGCCGTCGCGCGCCAGCAGCGCTCGGCTGTAGCGCTGCAGCGGCGACACCTCGACGCCGCGCTCGGCCGCGGCCCGCGCCGCCGCTTCCCCGTCGATGCCGCCGCACAGCCAGCCGGCGGTCTGCAACCCGGCCTCGACCCCCGAGATCTCCAGCAGTCCCGACAACCGCTCCCGCGCGCATGCCAGGAGGACGGACAGCCGCTCCGCGTACACCTCCCGCATCCGCCGGACGTGGCGCCCGAAGTGTCCCTCGGCGATGAAATCGCGCAGCACCGCCTGCTCGAGCAGCGGCGCATGCCGGTTGGTGATCGATATCGCCGCCGCGACGCGCTCGACGAGGTCCGCCGGCGTCACCAGGTACCCGAGCCGGAGCGACGGGAACAGCACCTTGCTGAAGCTGCCGGCGAACAGCACCAGTCCGTGGCGATCGAGGCCCTGCAGTGCGGGCGCCGGGGGTCCCGAATAGCGGTACTCGCTGTCATAGTCGTCCTCGAAGATGGCCGCCCCCGCGCTCCGTGCCCAATCGAGCAATTGCAGGCGGCGCGGCAGGCTCATGCTCGTGCCCAGGGGCAGCTGATGCGCCGGAGTGACGTAGACCAGCCGCACGCCCCGCAGGCGGCGGTCCGGCAGCCGCATGCCCTCGCCGTCCACCGGCGCCGTGACGATGCTGGCGCCGCAGGCCGTGAAGACACGCGCCGCGCCGGCGTAGCCGGGATCCTCCATGCACACCCGATCCCCGGGATCGAGAAGCAGGCGTGCCGCCAGGTCCAGGGCCTCCTGCACCCCGGAGACGATCGCGACCTGCTCGGGGACGCACACCACGCCGCGCGACACCGTCAGGTACTCGGCCACCACCTCCCGCAACGGCCGGTATCCCAGCGGACCGCAACCCAGCAGCAGGCTGCTCGAGGCGCGCCGCAAGCGCCGCGACGCGATCTGCGCCCACAACGTCGTCGGGAACAGGTCCAGGGCCGGCTGGTCGGTGCGGAAGGCGCGGGCCGGCAGCGCGCCATGCACGGGCAGCGGGGTCACCCGCGTGCCGAAACCCGAGACCCGGCGTGGCCGTGGCGGCGGCACCGGCGGCGGCGTGCCAGCCTTGCGCCGGACCTGGAGCAGCTCGTCGGGCAGCACCTTGTTCACGAAGGTCCCCGAACCGACGCTGCCCTCGAGGTAGCCCTCCGCCTTCAGCTGCTCGAAGGCGCTGACGATGGTGCCGCGGGACAGTCCAACCTGCCCGGCAAGATCGCGCGTCGCCGGCAGCCGCGCCCCGGGGCGCAGCCGGCCCTCGAGGATCTCGGCGCGCAGGGCGGTGCACAGCCACCGGCAGGCGGGCGCGGCAGCGTCCCGCGGCGGCAGCATCAGCGCGAAGGTGGTGGTGCGCTTCGCCATGGGCGATGGAGAACGGCGGCGGGCAGCTCCGGACCGCGAAAGTGGTCCAGTCGAAATACCATAAATGGATCTCGTGATCAGGTCAACTGACGGCTATCGTCGCGTTCGGGGAGCCAGTCACGACGCCGGCTTCCCGACCCAACGAGACGAACGGCTCTCAGGAGGGCACAACATGAAACCACGCCTCAGCTATGCCAAAGCCGCCCCGGGCGCGTACGACGCCATGGACGGGCTGGAACGCTACCTCAAGGACTGCGGGCTCGACGAGCGCCTGCTCCTGCTGATCCAGCTGCGGGCCTCGCAGATCAACGGCTGCGCCTACTGCCTCGACATGCACTGGAAGGACCTGGTGGCCATCGGCGAGAGAGAGCAGCGGCTGTACTCGCTGGACGCCTGGCGGGAGTGTCCGTACTACACCGATCGTGAACGTGCGGCCCTGGAGTGGACGGAGGCCGTGACCCTGATCGCCAGGGACCACGTTCCCGATGCGGTGTACGAGGCGGCGCGCCGGCAGTTCAGCGAGAAGGAGCTGTGCGACCTGACTCTCGCCGTGGCTGCCATCAACGCCTGGAACCGCCTGTCGATCGCCGCCCGCACCGTCCCCGGCGCCTACCAGCCGGCCAGGGCCGCCGCCGCTGCCGCCACTGCCACTGCCACTTGATCGTCCGGGGCGGAATGGTTTGG
>DATKFK010000048.1:0-2063 GCA_035544375.1 Thermoanaerobaculia bacterium | reverse complement strand
GCTGCACTTCCTGCGCGCGGTCGCCGAACAGGATCACCGCGAGGTGGTCCTTGGGGTACTTGGTGGTGATCAGCTCGGTGAGCGCCAGGGCCACGGTCTTGGCCGGCGTGATGCGGTCCTCGCCGTACAGGATCATCGAGTGGCTGATGTCGATCGCCACCACCGTGGCGCAGGCGGTGAGGTGCTCGGTCTCGAAGATCTCGATGTCTTCCTCGGCGAGCGTCAGGTCGCCCTTGGTCCGGCGCAGGGCGTTCTCGAGCGAGCGCGGGGAGTCGATCAGGTTGAGGTCGTCGCCGAAGGCATAGGGACGGGTCTCGGGCAGCCGCTCGATGCCTTCGCCGGCCTGGTGCACCGGGTGGTAGCCGGGGCCGGCGCGGTCGAGGCCGGCGAAGATCTCCTCGAAGGCGCTGCGGCGGATGTGGCGCTCGCCGCCGCTGGTGAGCTGAAGCGCCCCTTCGCCGTCGCGGCCTACCAGGTTCTGCTCCTCGAGCGAGGCGAAGAACCGTTCCAGGTCGAGCTCCTCCGGCAGGTAGCCCTGGCGCTGCAGGTAGCGCATCCAGTCCATGGCCTCGGCGACGTCGCCGCCCGAGGCCAGCACCAGCTGGTTGAACAGCCGCAGCAGGTCGAGGCCGGCGAGTATCTGCCGGATCAGGTCGGGGTCGAGATAGAGATACTGGTGACGCACTAGTTTATATCGCCGCGGCCGCTGCCGCGCCGGCCGCTGCCGCCGCGCGGCTTGAGCAGCTGCAGCTTGACCATCTCCTTGTAGCTCACCTGGCTGTCGAGATCGTTGCGCGCCAGCTTGAGGTGCTGGTGCAGCCCTTCGAGCACCATCTCGGCTGCCAGGGCGCGTTCCTCGCGGGTGCGGCCGCCGTGGCGGTTGACGACGTCGGCGAGCCCGGGCACGCGGCGCATCTCGGCCTCGTACTGATCGAACGGTTGCTCGTCGGAGAGGGTGACGGAATTGCCCTCGGCGAACCAGCGGACGATCGGCGCATAGGGTCCCTTGTCGTCCTCGCCGCCGCTGCCGACCTCCTTGCCGACTTCCGGGAAGCGGGCATCGAACGCCTTCTTGACCGCCTGGCCGATCAGGCGGCGGGCCACCACCTCGGCCCCCTGCTGCTCACCCTCGTAGACCATCTCGACCTTGCCGGTGATGGCCGGCAGCAGCATTTGCAGATCGCAGAGGCGGGGATAGACGCGGGCGTTGTTGGGCGCCGTGCGCGGCGAGCTGCCGGCAGCGGCCGGTGCGGCAGCCGGTGCGGCGGCGGCGGTGCTGGCCGGAGGGGTGGCGCAGGCGGCCAGCGCCCGGCGCTCGAGGTTGGAGGCCAGCAGCTCGAGCGCCGAGATGGCGACCCGCGCGCTCACCCCGGAGGACTGGTCGACGAGGTCGCTCTCGCGCGCCGCGAAACTGATCTCCTCGATCAGCAGGCGGAACTCGTCGGGGATGACGACGTTGGGGACGTCGCGCTCGGTCCATGCCTCCTGGCGGGTGATGTCGCAGGCCACGGCGGTGTCGGGCGGGTAGTGGGTGAGGATCTGCGACGAGATGCGGTCCTTGAGCGGCGTGATGATGCTGCCGCGGTTGGTGTAGTCCTCGGGGTTGGCGGAGAACACCAGCAGCAGGTCGAGGGGGATGCGCACCGGGAAGCCGCGGATCTGCAGGTCGCGCTCCTCCAGGATGTTGAACAGGCCGACCTGGATGCGCGGCGAAAGGTCGGGCAGCTCGTTGATCGCGAAGATGCCGCGGTTGGTGCGCGGCACGATGCCGAAGTGGATGACCTCGGGGTCGGCGAAGGTGAGCTTGCGGGTTGCCGCCTTGATCGGGTCGATGTCGCCGAGCAGGTCGGCGATCGAGACGTCCGGGGTCGCCAGCTTCTCGTTGTAGCGCTCGTCGCGGCCCAGCCACTCGACCGGCGCGTCGTCGCCGGCGGTCGCCACCAGGCGCTGGCCGGGCACGGAGATCGGCGCCAGCGGATCGTCGTTGAGCTCGGAGCCGGCGAGCACCGGGATGTCGGCATCGAGCAGGGTGGTGAGCGACCGCAGGATGCGGGTCTTGGCCT
>DATKFK010000047.1:0-5869 GCA_035544375.1 Thermoanaerobaculia bacterium | reverse complement strand
ACGCCGGTCGAGCTGTCCCGCCTGGACCGCCTGCTGCGCAGCAGCAGCCGCCTCGCGCAGTAGGCCGGCTGAATCGCTCGGCGCCGCTCGGCGCCATGGAACTCTCCTTCTCGCGACGAGTTTTGGTCAACGGAGCTGGGGAGGATGCCATGCAGATTGCATTTCTCACCTTGTTCCTGGGCCTGGTGTCAGGGTCGTGGACGGTGAGCTTGTCCGCAGGCCTTCCGTGACGAGGCCGGGGGTTGGGGGCGAGGCGATCAGTTGGCGCGCAGGAGCAGGACCGGCACGTCGACGTTGTGCTGGACGCGGTTGGCGGTGACGCCCAGGAAGAGGTCGGCGAGGAAGCGGTGGCCGTGGGTGCTCATCGCGACCAGATCGCAGCCCTTCTCGCGCACCCAGCGCACGATCTCCTTGACCGGATCGCCGTAGGCAAGCTCGGCGTGGGCGGGGATGCCGGCGGCCGAGAACTCGGCGCGCACGCTCTCGAGGTAGGCGGTGTCGTCGCGGATCTCGGGGCTGACGGCGTCGGGGCCGAAGGTGCGGGCCGCCCATCCGGTCGCCACGTGCAGCAGGAAGACCCTGCCGCCGGTCAGCCTGGCCAGCTGCTTGACGTGCTCGATGATGGCGCGGTCCGTCTTGGTGGTGTCGAGAGTGATCAGGATGGATTGATACATGGTGGCGCTTTCCGGGCCGCGGGCGTCGTCGGGCGTCGTCGGGAGCGGCGTCGGGGCGGCGGCGGGTGGATCAACCGCCGGCGATCACGTGCCAGGCGGTCCTGACCGAGTCGGGCAGGCCGAGTACGTCCATGCCGGTGATCAGCAGCGCGCTGGCCCAGCCGGCGCCGGCCAGCAGCCAGCCGGTCTTCCAGGTCCCCATCCGCCGCCGCGAGCTGGTGAACCAGAGCAGCGGGAACATCGCGAACGGCAGCTGCAACGCCAGCACCACCTGGCTGAGCGTCAAGAGGTCCGTGACGCTGCTGTCGCCGCGCAGCGCGATCACCAGCACCGCCGGCAGGATGGCCAGCGAGCGGGTGATCAGCCGGCGGACCCACGGCTTCAGGCGCCAATGCATGAAGCCTTCCATCACCACCTGGCCGGCGAGCGTGCCGGTGATGGTGCTGCTCTGGCCGCTCGCCAGCAGGGCGATGGCGAACAGCAGGCTGGCGGCGAAGGTCCCGAGCAGCGGCGCCAGGGTGAGATAGGCGATGCGGATCCAGTCGCTCGCGGGCGTGAACGCGATCACCTGGCCGCCGGGCAGGAGCACCGAGCTCTTGCCGTAGAACACCGTCGCCGCGAGCACCAGGATGGCGGCATTGACGAAGAAGGCGACGCAGAGCGCGGCGGTCGAGTCGATGGCGTTGAAGCGGATCGCCATGCGCACGGAAGCCGGGTCCCGCTGCAGCTTGCGGCTCTGCACCAGCGCCGAATGCAGGTAGAGGTTGTGGGGCATGACGGTGGCGCCGATGATGCCGATCGCCACGTACATCATACCTGCCTGCCGAAAGCTCGGCGAGAGGAGGGCGTGGCCCATCTCGAGGAAGCTGGGGCGGGTCGCCGGCAGCACGAAGATCTCGATGAAATAGCAGACACCGATGGTTGCCACGAGCAGCAGCACCACGGCCTCGATGCGCCGCATGCCGAAGCCCTGCAGCGCGAGCAGCAGCAGCACGTCGAAGCCGGTGATCACCACCGCCCAGAGCAGCGGGATGTGGAACAGCAGGTTGAGCGCCACCGCGCTGCCCAGCACCTCGGCGAGGTCGCAGGCGCCGATCGCCAGCTCGCAGAGCAGCCAGTTGGGCCAGCGGCTGAAGCGGGGCAGCCAGTCGCGGCAGCACTGCGCGAGGTCCTTGCCGGTGACCACGCCGAGGCGGGCGGCGATGAGCTGCATGACGATCGCCATGGCGCTCGCCACGGCCACCACCCACAGCAGCCCGTACTTGAACTGGGCGCCTCCTTGCAGGTCGGTGCCCCAGTTGCCGGGGTCCATGTAGCCGACACTGACCAGCAGGGCCGGCCCGACGAAGGCCCGCCATTGACGCCAAAACCCCTCGTCCGGGTGCGGCACCGAGACGGTCGAGTGCATCCCTTCGAGGGAGCGATGGCCGGCGCCGGACGGGGCGGATGGCGCGGGTGGGGCGGGTGGAATGGTTTTCTCGGGAATCGTCATGGAGTGCCGGCGGCCCCGGCTACGGGGCGGGCAAGCCTCCCTGGGAGGCGCGCCGCGCGCACGGCGCGGCTATTCGAGCCTTCAAAATACTAACTCATAGTGGCCAAAATGCGCAAGCGAAGAGGGCGGGGCCGGGTTGGCCGGCGGGCGCCGGATCAGCTGGGAACGGCGGCGTGGATGCGGCGGGCCGCCCTGACGGAAACGACGACGGGCGGATGGCCGGCGGCGCGCAGGGTCACCGCGTCGGCAGCCGCGTCGTGGCTTTCGACCACCACCAGGCTGTCCGGCACCAGGCCGTGCTCGTCGGCGAACTTGAGGAACTGTGCGTCCTCGGACTCGACGCGGGCGACCTGCACCTGCTGGCCGGCGGCGCAGTCGGCCAGCGTCTGCACGCGGCGGTGGACGACCGCCCCGGCGGCATCGGGGATCGGGTCGCCATGGGGGTCGGCGGTCGGATGGTCGAGCAGCTCGTCCATCCGCTCCAGCACCTTTTCCGAGACGGCGTGCTCGAGGACCTCGGCCTCTTCGTGGACCTCGCTCCAGTCGAAACCCAGGATCTTGACCAGGAACAGCTCGACCAGGCGGTGGCGCCTCAGCACGCGCAGGGCGAGCCGCTCGCCGCTGCGGGTGAGGCGCACGCCGGAGCGCGGCTCGTAATGGACCAGGCGCTCCTCGTCGAGCGCCTTCACCATGGTGGTGACGGTGCCGGGCACGACGCCCATGACGGCGGCCAGGCGGCCCATTGGCACCAGGCGGTCCGGTGACCGCTGCTGCTCCATGTACAGGCGCTTGACGTAGTTCTCGACGGTGCTGGAGGGCATCGAGGGCAGTCTAGACCACGCTCCGCGCAGCCGGCAATCGGCGGCGGACGCCGGGGGCAGAATGGGCTGGGGGAGGTGAACCGCATCTACCGTCGAACGCGCCAGGAACCTGCCGTAGGCGCGCCAGTACTCGAGGCGGCCTGGGCGGAGGCGGATGCATTCTAGAAGCGCCTTTCTCGCGCCGGCGCGGTCGCCTCGGCTGAACAGGACGTACGCCAGGTCGCTCTGGTACTTGAGGAGGCGGTCGTCTCGCACGTCCTTGGTGATTGCGCCCAGGGCATGGAAGCGGCGGACGCTGAAGATCGCTTCCTCGAGGCCCTCGGCGTTGAGGCGCTGCGAGGTGTTGCCTTCGTGCCGGCGCACCTTGACCAGGGGGGCGTGGACGATCCCGGCCTTGCTGGCCCAGGCGAGGCGGGTGAACAGCTCGTAGTCGCCGGTGCGCAGCTCCTCGTTCAGGAGCCCGACCTGGTCGAAAAGCTCGCGCCGGATCAGCGCCGTGGACGAGAAGATCACCATCTTGCCGCGGATCAGGTCGTCGAAGACCGATCGCACCGAGCTGGGAGTCCCGTCGTCGCGGTAGAGCTTCGTCCTTTCGACGCCGGCGGCGGTGAACGTGTCGTAGCCCGAGAACGCAAAGCCGGCTTCGACGTGGGCGGAGAGGAGGGCTGCCTGGACGGCGAGCTTGTCTTCGCGCCACAGGTCATCGGAATCCAGGAAGGCCACGAAACGTCCCCGCGACGCCTTGATGCCGGCGTTTCTCAGGATGGACAGGTTCCCGCAGCGCCGCATGGGAAGGTAGACGACGCGGCGGTCGTCGATGCCTTGGACCAGGTCGCGGGTGCCGTCCGACGACTCGTCGTCCACCACCAGCAGCTCGAAGGCGGGCAACGTCTGCGCCAGCACGCTGGCGATGGTCTCTGCCAGCAGGTCGGCGCGGTTCCAGGTCGGAACGACGATGCTGACGGCGGGAGGTGCCATGGTGATCCGGGTGGATGCAGGTCGATGATAGCTTAGCCATCGCGATGGGCTCTCGGACTTGGCGGCTCGGCGGGAGTTGGCGGGCGGAGGTGGCGGGGATCGTCGCCCCAGTCACCGTCATCGCCCCCGTCACGATCATCGCGATCAGCGCCATCTGCGCTCCGGCTCCCGCCGCGGCCCAGGACAACTACGAGATCCAGGTGTATGGCGCCGACACCGTGGCGCCCGGCGCCACCATGGTCGAGCTGCACAGCAACTACACCTGGCGCGGCAGCGACGAAGCCGAGCAGGGCGTGCGGCCGACGGCGCACGCGCTGCACGAGACGCTCGAGGTCACCCACGGTTTTTCGCCGTGGTTCGAGGCCGCCCTTTACACCTTCACCAGCGCCCAGGCGAGCTATGGCTGGGACTGGGTCGGCAACCACCTGCGCCTGCGCGGCAGGGTGCCCGAGGCGTGGAGCTGGCCGGTGGGCGTCAGCCTGTCGACGGAATTCGGCTACCAGCGGCGGGCCTTCTCGGCCGACACCTGGACGCTCGAGCTGCGGCCGATCGTCGACCGGCAGCTGGGGCGCTGGTATCTCGCCTTCAATCCCACCCTGGACCGCTCGTTCCATGGCCCGGGCGCCAGCCAGGGAGTGGTCTTCTCGCCCGATCTCAAGGTGGGCTACGACGTCACCAGGAAGATCAACGCCGGGTTCGAGTACTACGGCACGCTGGGACCGCTTTCCGGCTTCGACCCGGTCGCCCAGCAGCAGCACCAGATCGTGCCGTCGCTCGACCTGAACGTCAGCCCCGACTGGGAATTCAACCTCGGCGTCGCCTTCGGGGTCACGCATTCGACGGACCACCTGCTGGTCAAGATGATCCTCGGCCGCCGCTTCGGGGCGAGTCAGGCCAGCCCGCCGCCTTCCTGACGGATCACTCGCGGCGCAACGCGCTCATCGGATCGACGCGGGTGGCGCGCCAGGCGGGCACGCCGGCGGCGGCGGCCGCGGCCAGGGCCAGCAGCAAGGGCGCCAGGCTGAAGGCCACGGGGTCGAGCGCGCCAACGCCGTAGAGCAGGCTCGCCAGCCAGCGGGCGAGCGCCAGCGCCGCGACCATGCCGGCAGCGGCGCCGGCGGCGGCGAGAAGCGCGGCGCGCCCGGCGACGAGGGCCAGGACGTCGGCGCGCCGAGCGCCGAGCGCCATGCGCACGCCGATCTCCTGGGTGCGGAGCGTCACCAGGTGCGACATCACGCCGTACAGGCCCACCGCCGACATGAGCAGCGCCGCGGCGGCGAAGAGCCCGAGCAGGGTGGCGTCGAAGCGCCGCGGCGCCAGGCGCTCGGCGAGCAGGCGCTCGGCGGTCGAAACCCACGAGAGCGGCTGGCCGGGATCGAGGCGGTGGACCTCGCGGCGCAGGGTGGCGACCAGGGCCAGGGGGTCGCCGCCGGTGCGCACCATCACCATCAGGCTGCGGCGCGGATACTGCGCCTCGGGCAGGAACGACTCGAGCCAGGCGCGAGCGCCCGGCTCGGCGCGGCGGCTGTCGGCGACGACGCCGACGATGGTCAGCCAGGGCTGGCCCGGCTCCTTACGGCCATAGGCGATGCGCTGGCCGACGGCGCCGCCCGCCGGCCAGAAGCGCTTCGCCATGGTGGCGTTGACGATCGCCACCGGCGGCGCGCCGGCACCGTCGGCGGCGGTGAAGGCGCGGCCCTGGAGCAGCGGCAACCCGAGGGCGCGCAGGGCGCCGGGCGTGATCGCGTCGCGGGTGATCGGCTCGGCGACGTAGGCGGTGTCGGCCGGGCGGCCGGCGACGGTGAAGGCGCCGGCGGAGTTGGGCAGCGTTCCGAGCAGCAGGCTCTCGATGGCGCCGACCGCCCGCACGCGCGGATCGGCTCGCAGGCGCTCCTCGAGGCGGT
>DATKFK010000046.1:0-6976 GCA_035544375.1 Thermoanaerobaculia bacterium | reverse complement strand
CGGCGCCGACCGCGCCTACCTCCTGGTCGAGGCGTTTCGCCGCGCCTTCGCCGACCGCGTGCTGCTCGGCGATCCGGCCGCCAGCCGCGCCGCGGCGGCGGACCTGCTCGACCCGCGCTGGATCGCGGCGCGCGCCGCCGGCATCGACCGCGGCCGCGCCACCCCGTCGGCGACGCTGGCGCCCTGGTCCGCGGTGGCGGCGGCCGCGGCAGCCGGCGCTCGTTCCGGCGGCGCCGGCGGCGGCAGCGGCGGCGAGACCACCCACCTGTCGGCGGTGGACGGCGAGGGGAACGCCGTCGCCCTGACCACCACCCTCAACGGACTCTTCGGCTGCGGGCTGTACGTGCCCGAGATCGGGTTCCTCAACAACGAGATGGACGACTTCTCGACCAACCCCGCGGCGCCGCGCGCGCCGGCCGCAAAACGTGTGACACCGCTGCCGCAGGGGGAGGCTAACGCCGTCGCGCCGGGCAAGCGTATGCTCTCGTCCATGACGCCGACGATCGCATGGCGAGGCCACGAGCTGATCGCACTGGGAGGGCGCGGCAGCCTGCGCATCCCCACGCACGTCACCCAGGTGCTGCTCGACCTGCTGGTGGACGGCGACGCGCTGGCGGCGGCGGTGGACCGCCCTCGCATCCATCACCAGGGCCTGCCCGACCGGCTCGAGGCCGAGCCCGGCGCGCTGCCGGCGGCGGTGGCGCGCGAGCTGACGCGCCGCGGCCACCGCATCGTGGTCCCCGCTACCCCCGATACCTGCCGCGTCAACGCCGTCCGGCGCCTGCCGAGCGGCGGCTTCGCGGCGGCGGTGGACCCGCGCGGCGCGGGCGCCATCGGCGGCGCGGGAGTGCTCGCGCCCACGACGGAGCGGCCGCGATGAGCGCCCCGGCGGCAGGACCGCGGCGGGAGGCGGGACCACGGCGGACAGCGGGACCGCGCCGCACCGGAGGGGCGCGCCGGGCAGGAGGACCGCGGCGGGCGCTCGGCTCGCTCGCCCTCGCGGCCGGCGTCGCCGGCCTCGCCGCTGTCGCCACTTCGACCGGTCACGTCTCCACGACTGCCGCGATGGCGGCGCCGCCGCCCGAACGGACGCCGCGGACAGCGCCTTCGCGGGCCGCCGGCCCGCCGGCGCCCGACACCTTCGCCGAGAAGGTCCTGGTGCGCGAGATCGAGGTGGTCGTCGAGCTTCCCGAATCGCTGCGGGCGGGGCGGCGCAAGGCGCTCGGCCCCCAGGACTTCCAGGTGACCGAGGACGGCCGCCTGCGGCAGGTGGTGAAGGCGTCGCCGGTCGCCGCCGGCGAAGGGGGTGCGTGGCAGGTGGTCGTCTACGTCGACCGGGTGCTGGCAGATCCCGAAACGGTGTTCTTCACCGCCAACTCCCTGGCGCAGAAGGCGGCCCAGCTGACCGGCCTCGGCAACGTCGCCCTGGTGGTCGCCGATCCGGCGCCGCGCATCCTGCTGGCGGAAACCCGCGAGCCCAAGATGCTCGAGCAGGCGCTCGTCGACATCGCGGCGCAAGCCGAACGCCAGAAGGACGCGGCGGCGCCCGCCCAGGGCGGAGGCAAGAGCCGGGGCCAGACCCAGGGCCAAGTCCAGGCGCGCCCCGCGACGGCAGCCGCCGCCGCGCCGCAGCCCCAGGTGGTGCGCCATCAGGAGGATCAGCTGGTCACGCTCCTGGCCGGCCTCCCCGGCGGCGGCCCGCGCGCCCTGGTGCTGGTCGCCAGCGGCTTCGACACCTCCCTTTCCGGAGGCGGCGCGGACAGCGCCACCGCGGTGGTCGCCGAGGAGCCGGCACGCACCCTGGCGGCGTATGGATGGATCACCCTCGCCGCCCCGATGCGGCGCCAGCAGCTGGGCACCCCGCACCGCGAGATGACCGACATCGAGCGCATCCGGCAGAACAACTCGGGCCGCGATGCGCCTGGCAGCAGCGTGCCGCCGGAAATCCTGCCCCAGGTGGCGCCGAAGAGCCGCCTGCAGTACGACAGCGTGCTGAATCTGTTCGTGGAACCGACCTCGGCCAGCCTGCACGCGATGGCGAGCGCCACCGCCGGCACCGTCATCGGTTTGCCGGTCCAGCTCGATGCGGCCCTCACCGGGCTGGCCAGGCGCTGGCACATCTTCTACCTTGCTCCGGATCCCGGCGACGGCCGCCCGCGGCCGGTCGAGGTGCGCCTCTCCCCCGAGGGCACCCCGTTGCGGACGCCGGTCTGGCGCCGTTCCTCGACGCCCGATGAGGTGGCGGCGGCCCGGCTGCGCCAGGTGCTGACGGGCGGCGCCGACCACGGGACGCTGCCGCTGACCGCCACGGCGGCGGTCGCGGGAGCGGGTTCGCACCCCGGCCCGGAGCACGGAACACTGCGGCTGACGGTGGCCGCCTTCTCCGCTCCCGATTCGCTGGCGCCGGGGCCCTTCCGGGTGTCTGTCGCCTACGACCTGCCTCCCGGCTCCGCGCCGACGGTCCAGCACCAGGTCCTGGCCGACGCCGACCTCACCGAGAAAGGCTGGACCAAGACCCTGCAGATCGAGGTGCCGCCCGGCGCCCGCAAGGTGGGCGTGGCGGTCGAGGATCTGGCGCACCAGATCTGGGGCGCCACGGCGATCGACCTGGAGGCGCCGCCGGCCACCCATTGACCCGCGGACGCTGCCGCCATGAGCTCCATCGACGCCCGCTTCAAGCTCACCTACGACGACCTCGAGCTGCTGCCCTACGATGGCAAGCGCCACGAGATCATCGATGGAGACCACGTCGTGACCCCATCCCCGATGGTCAGGCACCAGGATGTCGTCGGCAACGTCCACTTCCACATCAAGGCTTTCCTGCGGGAACATCCGATAGGCAAGGTCTTCATGGCGCCCACCGACGTCGTGCTGTCTCCAATCGACATCGTGGTGCCGGATCTGCTGTTCATCTCGAGCGAGCGCCGGTCGATCCTGACGGCGAAAAACCTGCAGGGCGCGCCGGACCTGGTGCTCGAGGTGCTCTCGGACAGCACCCGCCGCATCGACGAGGTGATCAAGCGCAAGCTCTACGAGCGCTTTGGCGTCGTCGAGTACTGGGTGGCGGACCCGGCGGTGGACCGGCTGCGGATCTACCGCCGCGACGGCGACGTCTTCGCGCGGGCGGTCGAGCTGTCGGCCGAAGCCGGCGACAGCCTCACGACGCCGCTGCTGCCGGGCCTGGCGGTCCCCCTGGCCGAGATCTTCCCGCCATCGAACCCCTAGCCCCTCCTGAGCTGAGCGTCCGCGCCGTCCTGCCGCGCCTGGTGGCGGCGCTGTCAGGCGGCGCGGCAGCCGTGCTGGTGGCCCCTCCCGGCAGCGGCAAGACGACGCTGGTGCCCCCGGCGCTGCGCGCCGCCGGCGCCGGCGGCGGGCAGCGCATCGTGATGCTCGAGCCGCGGCGCATCGCCGCGCGGGCGGCGGCGCGCCGCATCGCCGAGCAGGGCGGCTGGCGCCTCGGCGGCGAGGTCGGCTACCAGGTTCGCTTCGAGCGCCGGGCCGGCCCCGACACCGGCATCCTGGTCGTCACCGAAGGCATCCTGGTGCAGATGCTCCAGGCGGACCCCTTCCTCGCCGGCGTCGGGGTGCTGATCTTCGACGAGATCCACGAGCGCAGCCTGGCGGCCGACCTGTCGCTGGCGATGGCCCGGCGGGTCCAGCGCGAGGTGCGGCCCGACCTGGTGCTGCTGGCCATGTCGGCGACGCTCGATCCGGGCCCGCTGGCCGCCTTCCTCGGCGGCTGCCCGGTGCTGACCGCTTCAGGACGCCAGTACCCGGTCGAAGTCGAATACCTCGACGAGCGCCAGGCGCCGCCCCCCGGCGAGAAGCCGTCGCCCGCCCTCGTCGCGGCCGGCGTGCGGCGGGCGCTCGCGGCCACCCGAGGCGACGTGCTGGCGTTCCTGCCGGGGGTGGGCGAGATCCTCCGCACCGCGGAAGCCCTTGCCGATCTTGGCGCCCGGCAGGACCTCGCGGTGCTGCCGCTTTACGGCGACCTGCCGCCGGAACGCCAGGACGAGGTGCTGCGGCCGGGGGATCGCCGCAAGGTGGTGCTGGCCACCAACGTCGCCGAGACCTCGATCACCATCGAGGGGGTGGCCGCGGTGGTGGACAGCGGCCTGGCACGGCGCCTGCGCTACGACCCGGCGGCCGGCATCGACCGCCTCGAGCTGGCGCGGATCAGCCGCGCCGCCGCCGACCAGCGTGCCGGGCGCGCCGGCCGCCTGGGGCCCGGGCTCTGCCTGCGCCTCTGGACGGCGCGCGAGCACGCGGCGCGGCCGCCCCACGAGACGCCCGAGATCGCGCGCGTCGACCTCGCCGGTCCGGCCTTGCAGCTGCTGGCCTGGGGCGAGACCGACCTGGCCGCCTTCGGCTGGTTCGAGCCGCCGGCGGCCGACTCGCTGGCCGCGGCCCGCCGGCTCCTCGTCCGGCTCGGCGCCCTCGCTGAAACCGGCGACGACGGCCGGAGCGGCGAGGGCGGCCAGGACGGCGAGAACGGCCAGGACGGCGAGGGCGGCCGGAGCGGCGACGGTAGCCGGGACGGCGCGGATGGCAAGGACGGCGCGGACCGCAGGACCCGTGCGGCAGCCGGTCTCACCGCCCTGGGCCGCCGGATGGCCGGCCTCCCCGTCCATCCGCGGCTGGCCCGCCTGCTCCTCGAAGGCAGCCGCCTGGGGGTGCCGCGGGACGCCGCCATGCTGGCCGCCATGCTGGCCGAGCGCGACCCCTTCGTGCGCCCTCCCCGCCGAGCGGCGGGGCCTGGAACCCGCGGCGGCTTGCCGGCGCCCGGGGTGCAGGCCTCGCGCTCGGACCTGCTCGATCGTCTCGACGCGCTGCGGCGCTGGGAGGCGGCCGGCCCGCGGCAGGACCGCGGGGAGTCCGGCGGCCGCGCCGCGTATGGCGGCGGCTCAGGCGGCGGCGCCGCCGGCGGTGAGCCCGGTCCGCTCAACCAGGCCGCCGCCCGCTTCGTGCTGCGGGCGCGGGACCAGCTGGCCGAGCTGGCGGGGCGCGTCGCCGGCGAGGACCCCGCGGCGCCGGCCGCAGCCCACGAGCGCGGCGACGCCTTGCTGCGCTCGCTGGTGGCGGCCTATCCGGACCGGCTCGCCCGCCGGCGCGCTCCGCACAGCCCGCGGGCGGTGATGGTGGGCGGCCGCGGGGTGCGCCTCGCCGAGCAGAGCGCGGTCACCGCCGCCGAGCTGTTCCTCTGCATCGAGGTCGCCCCGGGCGCGCCCGGGCCGCAGGCCGAAGACCTGGTGCTGCTGGCCTCCGCGGCGGCGCCGGAGTGGCTGCCGGCCGAGGGCCTGCGCACCACCGTCGAGGTGGCGTTCGACGCCGTCCGCGAGCGGGTGGCGGCGTGGCGGCGGACGCGCTACGAGGACCTGTTGCTCGACGAGCGCGAGGTGCCGGCTCCCGACCCTGGAATCGCGTCGGACCTGCTGGCCGAGGCGGCCGCGGCGCGGTTGGCAGCGGCACTGCCGCTGGACGACCCCGAGGTCTCGGGCTTCCTCGTCCGCGTCCGCTGCCTGGCGGACTGGATGCCCGAGCTGGACCTGCCACGCTTCGACGCCGCGGCGATCGCCGCGCTGCTGCCGGAGCTCAGCCGCGGCCGCCGCTGCTTCGCCGAGCTGCGCCGCGCCCCGCTGCTCGCGCGGCTCCGCGCCATGCTGAGCCATCCGCAGCTGGCGGCCCTCGAGCGCGAGGCGCCGGAGCGCCTGGCCGTGCCCAGCGGCAGCCGCATTCGCCTGGCCTACGAGGCGGGCAGGCCGCCGGTCCTCGCCGCCCGCATCCAGGAGCTTTTCGGGCTGGCCGAAACGCCGCGGATCGCCGCCGGCCGGGTGCCGGTCCTGCTGCACCTGCTGGCGCCCAACCTGCGTCCGCAGCAGGTCACCGGCGACCTGCGCAGCTTCTGGACCAACACCTACCCCCAGGTGCGCAAGGAGCTGCAGGGCCGCTACCCCCGCCACGCCTGGCCCGCGGAGCCCTGGGCGGCCGTGCCCATGCGGCGGCCGCCGCCGCGCGCTCGCCGGCCGACTTGACGCCCCACCGCCGTCCACCTATCCTCAGCTCGACGCCCCGGCCTGTGAACGGCAGGGCAGCCGATCGAACCCCGGTCGGCGCCTTGAAGAGGACCCTGAAGGTACCGTCGCTGGGCGCCGACACCCCCTATCGCGTCGAAAGGAGGCGGTCATGGGCTGTTTCCACGTCATCTGGGCTCTGGTCGTGGGCTTCTTCGCCGGTCTGGTCGCGCGCTACTTCGTCGGCGGCCCGCACATGGGCATCATTGCCACCACGGTGCTGGGCATCATCGGCTCGCTCGTCGGTGGCTTCATCGCCGGGCTGATCTTCAAGCCACGGAACGAGAAGTTCCATCCCGCCGGCTTCATCTTCTCGGTCATCGGCGCGATGATCGCGCTCTGGCTGTGGCACAAGTTCGGCTTCAAAGTCAGCTTCTAGGTTGACATCGCCCGCGGGTGATTCCGAGAACCCGGCGCACCGACGACGCCCCTGCCGCGGCGCGTGAGGAGAGCGCGTCAGCGTCCGCCGGCGGCTCGGCGGTCGAGCTGGTAGCGGTCACCAAGCGCTTCGACGAGGTGACGGCGGTCGACGCCGTGACACTCTCCGTCCGCGCCGGCGAGCTGTTCTCGCTGCTGGGTCCGAGCGGCTGCGGCAAGACGACGCTGCTGCGGTTGATCGCGGGGCTGGAGTGGGCGAGCGCCGGGCAGGTGCGGATCGGCGGCCGCGACGTGACGGACCTGCCGCCCAACCGCCGTCCGGTCAACCTGGTCTTCCAGCACTACGCCCTGTTCCCCCACCTGACGGTGGCGGGCAACGTCGCCTTCGGCCTGCGTTACCTCGACGGTCCGCGGCCGCGACGCGACGCCGCCGCCGCCAGGGTGGAGGCGGCCCTCGACCTGGTGCGCCTGCGCGGCCTCGACCACCGCTATCCGCACCAGCTGTCCGGCGGCCAGCGCCAGCGCGT
>DATKFK010000045.1:0-4827 GCA_035544375.1 Thermoanaerobaculia bacterium | reverse complement strand
CATCAGGCCATTCCTGCATAGGATGCTTTTCTTTTTTTCAACCAGAAACCGAGTGCCCCTGGCGTTTCCGCCAGGGGCACTAGAGGGGGGAGATTCCGTAGCAGGTGGGCCGTTTGTGGCTGTACCCCTGTGTCTGAGGGGATTTAGGATGGCTTTGATTGAGGTTGAGATCCCTGAAGGATCTCGGTGTGGAAGGATTTTGTTTGGCTGGCGGAAAGCTCCCCCTCGTAGTTTCCTTAGTGTTGTCCCATAGTCAATGCAATCGCCGTGCCTGCCCTTCCCCCTGGGGAAGCGACCGGTCCAGTGCCATCCAGGCCAGACGAGCTGCCCCCGGAGGGAGACGGCCAGGCGGCGGAGGCCGCCTGAACCGCCTGGGGGGAGGTCCCTTGGTGATTGGCTGTGTGACTCTACCCCTGTAAAAGGGGAGCTGGGGGGTGGTTAATTCTGGGTGAGATCGGTTAAGATCTCTGTACAAGGTAGGCCAAGGACAGGATGGAGGGACCTCCCCCGGGTGCGTTGTTTCATGCCGGAGGTGTGGTGCAAGCTCTATGCCCACTTGCGGGGGCACCCCCATCCGGACGCCTCCGGGGGCACCCCCATCCGGACGGGCGGGAGCTGCGATCCAGCTCCCACCCTCCCCTCCCGCCCCCTTCAGCTATCGATCTCTCCGGCGACCGCTGCGCAGGTTGGCATCCGGCCTACATCTGAGGTGTGGTTGCCACGCGGGTTTCCTCCCGACGGCAGGATAATCTCGCGCCATGCCGCGGCCTCCCCGAGAGTCTCTCACGCCTCCTTTCCGCATCGGTTGGAAGGAATTCGTCGACCTGCCCGAGCTTGGCTTGCGCCGGTTGAAGGGCAAGATCGACACCGGCGCTCGCACCTCCACCTTGCATGTCCGCGCCGTGGTCTACCTCGAGGATCTGGCCGAGGGGGCCGACGGCGGCCGGGCTGCCGAGATCACCCTTGCGCCCGACCGCCGCGATCCTTCACTCCTTGTCACCGCGCGCGTACAGGTCCTCCGCCAGGTCGAGGTGAGAGACTCGGGGGGACACCTCGAGCTGCGGCCGCTCATCGCCACCGAGCTGGTCCTGGGGCCCGTGCGCAAACGCATCTTCGTCACCCTGAGCGACCGCTCGGGCATGCTCTTCCGTATGATCCTGGGGCGCAAGGCCGTGGAAGGCGACTTCGTCGTCGATCCGGCCTGCAAGTACCTGCTGCGCAGCTGGCATCGCCGCCGTGCCGAAAGCCCCCGCCGTTGAAGATCACCGTCCTCTCCCGCAACCCCACGCTGTACTCGACAGCCCGTCTCGCCGAGGCCTGCCGCGCTCGCAATGCCGAGGTGTCGGTCCTGGACCCGCTGCATTGCGTCGTCAAGCTCTCGCGCAAGCGGCCCGAGATCCACCACAACGGCGAGCGCATCGCCGGCGTCGACGGCGTGGTGCCGCGCATCGGCGCCTCGATCACCCTCTATGGGCTCGCGGTGCTGCGTCAGTTCGAGATGATGGGGGTCTTTCCGGCCAACGACAGCATGGCGATCGCCAAGAGCCGCGACAAGCTTCGCACCCTGCAGTTGCTGTCGGGGCACGACATCGGCATTCCTCCCACCGCGTTCGCCAGGCGCCGGGAAGACGTGCGCTCCGCCATCCGCAAGGTCGGCGGCACACCCGTGATCCTCAAGCTGCTGGAGGGCACGCAGGGCACCGGCGTCATCCTCGCCGAGTCGGTGAAGTCGGCGGAGTCGGTGCTCGAGGCCATGCACTCGCTCAAGCAGAACATCCTCATCCAGGCGTTCGTGGAGGAGTCCCAGGGCACCGACTACCGCGCCATCGTCGTTGGCGGGGCCGTGGTGGCCGCCATGGCCCGGCAGGCCGTCGAGGGCGAGTTCCGCAGCAACCTCCACCGCGGCGGCTCGGCTCGCGGCGTGACTCTTGAACCGCAGTTCGCGGCCACCGCGGTCCATGCGGCACAGGTCCTGGGGCTCAACATCGCCGGCGTCGACATGATCGCCTCGCGCGAGGGCCCGATGGTGCTCGAGGTCAACAGCTCGCCCGGCATCGAAGGCATCGAGGCGGCCACCGGCATCGACGTCGCCGGCGCCATGATCGACTTCGTGCTGGCCAATGCGCCGCTCGGCTACCGGGGTGACCGCGGCTGAACCGCGGGCGAAGGGAACGTCCGGACCACCTCGACATGGGCCAGGCGCTGCGCTTTGCCGGAACGCTGGTGGGGGAAGGCGAGACCGTCGACCTGAAGCTCAAGGTCGCCGAGTCCTATACGGCCGAACCGGTGTCCATCCCCCTGACGGTCGTGCGCGGCGGCGCCGGACCCACCGTTTTCATCACCGCGACGGTGCATGGCGACGAGCTGATCGGCGTCGGCATCCTGCGCTCGCTGCTCAACGATTGCTCCTTCGAAGAGCTTGCCGGGACGATCCTGGCCGTGCCGGTCGCCAACGTGCCCGGCTTCCTGGCCCTGGACCGGCGCCTCCCGGACCGCCGCGACCTGAACCGCAGCTTCCCGGGCAGCCGCGGCGGCTCCCTGGCTTCGCGCCTGGCGGAGGTGCTGTTCCGCGAGGTGGTCGGCAAGAGCGACTTCGGGATCGATCTCCACACCGCCGGCTCCGACCGCACCAACTACCCGCAGGTCCGAGCCGACCTCTCCCAGCCCCACGTCGCCGCACTGGCCGCGGCGTTCGGTTGCCCGTTGATCGTCGACTCCCCCGGCCCCGAGCGGTCGCTGCGCAGCACGGCGGTGGCGGCGGGCGTGCCGACCATCGTCTACGAAGCCGGCAGTCCGCTGCGCTTCGAGCGGCCGTTCATCGAGATCGGCGTGGCGGGCATCCTCAACGTGCTGCGCTCGCTGGGCATGTTGCCGGGCGACGTCTGCCAGCCGCCGCTGCGCCTGGTCTTGCGGCGCACGCGGTGGGTCCGCGCCAAGGTCGGCGGCATCGTCGATCTCAAGGTGGCGCTCGGCCAACCCTTGCGCAAGGGCGACCCGATCTCCGTCCACACCAATCCATTCGGGCGGGGCCAGAGCGTGCTCAGCAGCCCCCATGGCGGCCTGGTCCTCGGCCTCACCCAGATCCCGCTCGTGCATCCCGGCGACGCGGTCTGCCATCTTGCTCTGCTGGGGGGGCGTGATATCGCCTCATGGAAGCGGTTCCAAGGCCACCGCAAAGAGCAGGGCAAGGAGTAGGATGGGGAGGTGGGAAAGAGGCACATCTTGGGGCTTGCGCGGCGGGCGCGATGTGGTATGATTCGTCGCTGTTGTAGCCAAACACGTCAAGCTTCGCACGCTACCCCAGGACCTCGATATTTCCACAGGTTGTGGAATTTTTGTGGAATTCGTACCTCCGCGCGTTGAAGTTTTCGAGGCTCCATGTCGCAGACTCTCTGGTCGCTCCTGCAGAAACAGCTCCGGCAACACCTCGACCCTGAGGAGTTCGCGACCTGGTTCCGGCCGCTGAAGGTACGGGACGACGGCGGCCAGAAGCTGGTGCTGGTGGCTCCCAACCCGCGCTTCCTGCACACCCTCGAGGAGAGTTACCGGCCGACGGTCGACCGGGCGCTCGCCGGCCTCGACGGACCGGCCTTCGAGGTGCTGTTCTCGCTCGCCGAACAGGGGCAGGAGCCGGCCGAAGCGCCGGTGGTGCTGTCGGACTTCAACCCCAAGTACCTGTTCCAAAGCTTCGTGGTCGGGAAGTCGAACGAGTTCGCCCATGCCGCGGCCGAGGCGGTGGCGAAGAACCCCTCCCACAGCTACAACCCCCTCTTCCTCTACGGCGGTGTCGGCCTGGGCAAGACGCACCTGCTGCACGCGATCGGGCACGAGATCCTGCGCCATCAACCGCAGTTGCGGGTGCTGTACCTGGCGGCCGAGCAGTTCGTCAACGAGCTCATCAACTCGATCCGCTTCGACCGCATGCCGGCCTTCCGCGAGCGCTACCGGACGATCGACGTGCTGATGATCGACGACGTGCAGTTCCTGGCGAACAAGGAACGCACCCAGGAGGAGTTCTTCCACACCTTCAACACCCTGTACACCAGCCAGAAGCAGATCATCCTCTCCTCGGATTCGTCCCCTCGCAACATCCCGACCCTCGAGGAGCGGTTGCGCAGCCGGTTCGAGTGGGGGTTGATCGCGGACATCCAGCCGCCGGACCTCGAGACGAAGGTCGCCATCCTGCAGCGCAAGGCGTTCATCGAGAACATCCAGTTGCCCGAGGAGGTGGCCGCCTTCATCGCCCAGCAGGTGCGCTCCAACATCCGCGAGCTCGAGGGGCTGCTCAACCGCGTGATCGCCTTCTGCTCGCTGACCGGCAAACCGATGTCGCTGGCGCTCGCCCGCGAGACGCTCAAGGACATCCTGCCGGAAGAGGGCCGCAAGCCGACGCAGCACGAGATCATCAAGACGGTGGCCCGTCACTACGACCTCAAGATCCAGGAGATCAAGAGCAAGAACAACTCGCGGCAGGTGGTCATCCCGCGCCAAGTGGCCATGTACCTCTGTAAGAAGCTCACGTCCCTCTCCTACCCGGAGATCGGCAAGCTCTTCAACGACAAGCACCACTCCACGGTCATGTACTCGGTGGACAAGGTCACGCAGACTCGGGCCACCGATCCGGACTTCGACCGTACGGTCCAGGGGCTCGAGCAGCAGTTGACGTAGGTGGTAGGGGGCGGTTCATTGGGGGGCCTCCGGGGAATCCCTCCGGCCGGGCCGGGGTTGAGGGTGTCCCTCCTCTGGCCTCCCTTTGGGCGAGGCGCTCGTGGTAAGCGCAGGGGCGGCGGACTGCGGGCGCCTCGCCCAAAGCTCGGCCAGACGAGG
>DATKFK010000044.1:0-10802 GCA_035544375.1 Thermoanaerobaculia bacterium | reverse complement strand
TCTCCGCGGCGCGGGGGTTACCCAGCTCCTGCGACCTCGCGACCCGCCGTAACGTCCGCTGGATGGCCCAGCTCGGCTCCCAGGCGTATGCCGGGCCGGTCGTGGCCGGCGGCAGGGTCTACGTCGGCACCAACAACGAGCGCCCCAGGGAGCCCGGGTTGCAGGGCGACCGCGGCGTGCTGATGGCCTTCGCCGCCGACGACGGCTCGTTCCTGTGGCAGGCGACCCATCCCAAGCTGGCCGCAGGAAGGCTTCAGGACTGGCCCATGGAGGGGCTCTGCTCGACCCCCGCGATCGACGGTGGCCGGCTGTACTACCTCTCCAACCGCGGTGAGATGGTGGCGCTGGACACCTCCGGCAGGCGCCTGTGGGCGCTCGACCTGATCGCCGAGCTGGGAGTCGTACCGCATTTCATGACCGCCTCGTCGCCACTGGTCGCCGCCGGCCTGGTCTTCGCCGTCACCGGCAACGGCCCCGACGAGACCGGCAGGGTGCCGGCACCGCGCGCCCCGAGCTTCATCGCCGTCGACCAGATCACCGGCAAGGTGCGCTGGAGAGACGCCTCGCCGGGCGCCAACCTGCTCGACGGGCAGTGGAGCAGCCCGGCCTACGGCATCCTCGGCGGCCGGCCGCAGGTCCTCTTCGCGGGCGGCGACGGCTGGCTCTACGGGTTCCAGCCCGAGACCGGCAAGCTGCTGTGGAAGTTCGATGCCAACCAGCCCGCCGCACCCGGCGGCGAGCGCTTGCACGAGGCCATCGTGGCGACTCCGGTCATCCACCAGGGGCGGGTTTACATCGGCGTCGGCCACGACCCGCAACGGCCGCCGGCTGGCGGCCGCCTATGGGCCCTCGCGGTCGGCGGGGACGGCGTCGTGACGCCCGCCTGGAGCCTGGGCGGCGCCGCGCTCGGCACCACCCTGTCGACGGTGGCCGTCGCCGGCGGCGTGGTCTACGCCGCCGACTTCGCCGGCTGGCTCCATGCCATCGACGCCGCGACCGGCGTGCAGCTATGGAAGTACGACACCTTCGCCACGATCTGGGGGTCGCCGCTGGTTGCGGATGGCAAGGTTTATCTCGGCAACGAAGACGGCGACGTGCTGGTCTTCGCTGCCGGCCGCGAGCTGGCGCTGCTCGGCAAGATGAGCTTCGGCAGCGCCATCTACACCACGCCCGCAGCCGCCGGCGGCGTGCTCTACGTCGCCACTCATGACCGCCTGTTCGCGCTCGCGGCGAGCGCTGCCGGTGCGGCGGCCGCCAGGTCATCACCCGACCGGCGGCCCGCGCCCTTCGGCCGGTGGCCGAAACGAGGAGATCCATGACCAGCAGCCGCTGCTCGCGAGCTTCCCTGAACCGCCTGGCTGCGCACGCCGTCCTTGGCCTGTTGCTCGGAGTGCCGGCGCTGTTGCTCGGTGTTGCCCCGGCGCCACCGGACCCCGAGGAGCTGTGGTCGGCCGCCCGCCGCGGTGAAGCGGTGAAAGTCGCCGAGCTCCTCGCCCGGGGAGCCGATCTGAACGCCGAGTTCCGCGAGGGCGGGACGGCGATCATGTTTGCCACTCAGCGGGGGCACGCCGACGTCGTCCGCGTGCTCCTCGAGCATGGCGCGGACGTCAACGCCGTCGAGAAGCTGAATCACGTCAGCCTGCTCCATTTCGCCATCGGCAGCCCGCAGGTGGTCGAGACCCTCCTGTCCTTCGGGGCGGATGTCAACGCCCGCGAGTTCCTGACCGGCCAGACCCCGCTGTGGTGGGCGGTGTCGAAAGGCGACCTGGCGAGCGCCGAGCTGCTGCTCAAGACCGGGCGGCTGAGCCGGCGGGCGCTCGAGGAAGGCGTCGAGCTCGCCACCCGGCTCGAGCGCGGCGAGCTCGCGGCGGCGATCCGCAAGATCCTGGCGGTGACCAGCGCAACCCCTGCCTGGCCGCAGTTCCGCGGTGCGGGCGCCGCCGGCGTCGCCGACGGCGAGCACCCGCCGGTGCGCTTCGGCGTGGAGCCGCCGGCGAACCTCGCCTGGAGCGTCGCCATCCCCGGCCTCGGGCACTCCAGCCCGGTCGTCTGGGGGGATCGGATCTTCCTCACCACCGCGGTCAGCGGCGCGCCACAGGACGAGCTCCGCGCCGGCGCCCACGGCTTGCCGATGGTGCTGTCCAAGGACCGGTCGCCGCAGAGCCTGCGCGTGCTCTGCCTCGATCTGCGGACCGGCAAGCTGCTGTGGGAGCGCACCGCTTACGAAGGGCTGCCGAAGACCCGGCGCAGCCCGAAGAACAGCTACGCCTCGCCGACGCCGGCCACCGACGGCAAGCACCTGGTGGTGATGTTCGGCTCGCACGGCCTCTACTGCTTCGATCTCGACGGCAAGCTGCTGTGGCAGCAGGACCTGGGCATCCTCGACACCGGCTTCTTCTGGGATCCGGAGTTCACCTGGGGGGACGCGAGCTCGCCGATCATCTACAAGCAGCTCGCCATCGTCCAGTGCGACCGGCAGAAGGACTCCTTCATCGCCGCTTTCGATCTCGATACCGGCAAGCGCCGCTGGATCACCTCGCGCGACGAGCTCCCGACCTGGTCCACCCCGACCGTCTATCAGCGCGGCGAAGTGGTGAGCCATGCCGAGCTGGCCGCCAACGGCTTCAAGGCGATCCGCGGCTACGATCCCGATACCGGCAAGGAGCTGTGGCAGCTGAAAACCGGGAACTCCTTCGTCGTCGCCTCGACGCCGGTGACCGGCCTGGGACTTTTCCTGATCGTCAACGGGGAGCGGCCCTTGAAGCCGATCTATGCCATCCGCGCCGGGGCCGCTGGTGACATCTCGTTGGGCGACGACCAGGTCGCCAATCGCTCGGTCGCCTGGAGCAAGAAGGCGGGCGGCGCATACTACATGACGCCCCTGATCTATGGCGAGCACCTCTACGTGATGACCGAGGGCGGCGTGCTCACCAACTACTACCTGAAAAACGGCGAGCAGATCTACCGGCAGCGCGTCGGCGACAGCGGCGCCACCTTCTCCGCTTCGCCGGTTGCCGCGGATGGAAACCTTTATCTGGCGAGCGAGACCGGCGAGGTCTACGTGGTGAAGGAAGGGATCGACTATCAGCTGGTGGCCGTCAACCCGGTCGGCGAGATGTGCATGGCAACCCCCGCCATCGCCGGCGGCAAGTTGCTCGTCCGCACCCGCAGCCGCCTCCTGGCCTTCGTCAACCGGTCATAGGCCCCGCCGCCGTTCGCAGGCGCGGCTACTCGTGCCGCAGCCCGGCCATCGGGTCGACGCCGGCGGCGTGCCGGGCGGGGAGCAGGCTCGCCAAGGCCACCAGCGCGAGCAGCGCCAGGAACACGACGGCGAAGGTTGCCGGGTCGAGCGGGCTCACCTCGAAGAGCAGGCCGGTCATCAGGCGGGCGAGAACCATCGCGCCGGCGAGGCCGGCCAGAAGGCCGCTCAATCCAAGCCGGATCCCCTCCCCGAGAACCAGGCGGAAGATGTCGCCATGGCCGGCGCCCAAGGACATCCGCACGGCGAGCTCACGCGTCCGCTGGCCGACCGAGTAGGCGACCGCGCCGTAGACGCCGACACCCGCGACCAGCAGCGCGAGGCTGGCGAAGGCGAGCATCAGCAGGGTGGTGAAGCGCGGCTTGGCGACCGAGTCCGCGAGCAGCTGCCGCGAGGTGCGGACCTTGCCGACGGCGAGACCGGCGTCCAGGCCGCGGACCGTGCTGCGGACGGCAGGCACCAGGCGGAGCGGATCGCCGGTCGTGCGCAGGACCAGGTTCGCCCAGCGCCAGGTGCTCTGGTAGCTGGGAAAGTAGATCTCCGGCTCGACCCCCTGATCGAGCCCGTAGTGACGGACGTCGCCCACCACGCCGACAACCTGGCGGGCGGCGCTCTCGGTCTTGCCGGCGGGTCCGAAGTTGGCGGCGAACGTCAGCTGCCGGTCGATCGCATCCTGCCCCGGCCAGAAGTGGCGCGCCGCCGCCTGGTTGACGACCACCACCTCCGGCGCCCCGGCGTCGTCGCGGTCGGTCAGCAGGCGGCCGCGTACGAGCGGCACTCCCATCGCGGCGAAGAAGCCCGGCGTCGCCGCCTGGATGACGACCTTCCTGCTCGCCGCGGGTAACGAAGGATCCACGCCGTGAGCCGCGACCGTCACCGTGGCGCTCTGCCCGCTCATCGGCAGGAAGAAGGTGGCACCCGCCTTGCGCACGCCAGGAAGGGCCCCGACGCGCCGGGTCAGCTCCTTCCAGAAGGTGGCGGTCTCGTGGCTCTCCCGGTACCTGACCGCGGGCAGGGTGACCTCGACGGCCAGGACATGGTCGAGCTGGAACCCGGGATCGACCTGCATCAGGTGAGCGTAGCTCCTGGCCAGCAGACCCGCGCCGGAGACCAGGATCATGGCGATCGCCAGCTGCAGGCCCACCAGCAGGCGGCCGAGGCGCCGGCCGAAGAGGCCCATGCCGGCCCGCCCGCCGCCCTCCTTGAACGCCGCGGTCAGATCGGGCCGTGCCGCCGCCAGGGCAGGGACGAGCCCGCAGACGATCCCGGAGGTCAGGCTCGCCGCCAGGGTGAAGGCGAGGGCCGCGGGATCGACGCCGATCGACTCCAGGCGC
Source organism: Thermoanaerobaculia bacterium (assembly GCA_035544375.1). GTDB lineage: Bacteria > Acidobacteriota > Thermoanaerobaculia > Multivoradales > UBA5704 > JASLEW01. Next base: position 6,209 of record DATKFK010000044.1, on the reverse strand, counting down.
GGGATCTGTCCGGCGGAGAGGCGCAGCATGAAGTGCAGCCCCCAGAACGCCAGCAGGAGCCCCAGGCCGCCGCCGATCGAGACCAGCAGCAGGCTCTCGGTCAGCAGCTGGCGCACCAATCGGCGCTGGCGCGCCCCCAGCGCGGTGCGAATGGCGAATTCGCGCCGACGTCCGACGGCGCGTGCGAGCAGCAGGTTGGCGACGTTGCCGCAGGCGAGCAGCAGGACGAGGCCGGCGACGCCCGACAGGACCATGAGCCGCGGCCGGATCTGGCCGACGATCTGCTCGGCGAGCGGGACGAGAAGGATGCCGCGGCCCTGTAGCGTGTCCGGGTACTGCCGCTCGAGCCGCCGGGCCATGGTCGAGAGCTCGGCCTGGGCGGTGGCCAGGGGAATACCCTGCTTGATCCTGCCAACGACGCGCAGAAAGTTGAAGTTGCGCGGCGCTTGATCGCGTGGGAAGCCGCTGGGGTACCAGAAGCGGGCATCCTTGGGGAACTCGAAGCCCGGCGGCATGACGCCCACCACGGTGTGCTCGAGCCCATCCATGAGGAACTTCTTGCCCAATACTCCAGGGTCCTTACCGTACGCTTCCGCCCACAGCCCGTAGGACAGCACCACCGTCCGGTTGCGGCCGGGCTGCTCCTCGGCGGCCAGGAAGGTGCGCCCCAGCATCGGGTGGATGCCGAGGATGTCGAAGAACCGTGCGAAGACCGCGGCGCCGGCGGTCTTCATCGGCTCGCGGCCCTGTGCGGCAACCGTGGCGTTGTTCAGCCACATTCCCGCCATCGCCTCGAGGACATGGTTCTGCTCCCGGTAGTCGAAGAAGTTGGGCGACGACATGGGCAGCAGGCCGGGCGGCAGCTCGGCGACCCGGCTCATCGCCGGGTGCTGGAGGTCGCGCTCCATGATCATCACCAGGCGATCCGGGTCAGGGTAGGGCAAGGGGCGCAGCAACACCCCCTCGACGACGCTGAAGATGGCGGTGTTGGCGCCGATGCCCAGGGCCAGGCTCAAGATGGCCGCGCCGTAGATCGTGGGCACGGCAGCCAGCGTGCGGATGCCGTAGCGAAGGTCCTGGAGCAGTGTAGCCATCGGCCGGGCAAACGGGCAAAGAGGCCACCCAATTCTACGCCGCCGCCTGCGGCTCTGCGCGGCGCCGGCCGCAGGGTCGCGCCCGGCCGCCTGCCGTCCGCCCGCGGCATGGAGCCATCCGCTTGCGCTGGGCTGCCGGGTCCAGGCGCCGCACTTCGCCGTCGATAGGTTACCAGGGTTATCTATCAATCTGAAATTGGCATCTTCGCTATTGCCTTGTAATGATGTATGATCAGAAAGCGGTATCGCCAGGGCGACAGGAGAGGTCGCCAAACGGCCAGGCCTCGATGGAGGATGTCCCATGGATCTGACTGCCTCGGCACTTGGATCGCATCTCGACTCCGCACCGGCGCTCACTCTGCGGGACCGTCTGAATCGGCAGTGGCACGAGCGCGCACTGCAAATTTTCATGCTGATCGTGCTCGCCCATTGGGCCGAGCACCTGGCGCAGGCGTTCCAGATCTACGTCCTGAAGTGGCCCATTCCCCAGGCGCGCGGATTCCTCGGCCTGTGGCAGCCCTGGCTCGTGAAGTCCGAGGTGCTGCACTACACCTATGCCCTGGTCATGCTGATCGGCCTGTGGCTGCTGTGGCCCGGGTTCACCGGCAGGGCGCGCACCTGGTGGACGGTCGCCCTCGTCATCCAGTTCTGGCATCACATCGAGCACGCCCTGCTGCAGGGCCAGGTCATCGTCGGGACAAACCTCTTCCACAGCCCCGTGCCGACGAGCATTCTCCAGCAGTGGATCCCGCGCGTCGAGCTGCACTTGTTCTACAACACCATCGTGTTCATCCCGATGCTGGTGGCCATGTACTACCACAAGTTCCCGCCAGCGGCCGAAGCGGCGGTGATGCGTTGCACCTGCGCCGTCCATTCGCGCCCGCTGATTGCGGCCTGAGCCGGCGCCCGCCGGGGGCCCCGTGGCTGCGCGCCGTGCTCGCGGCCACCCTGCTCGCAGCGGCTTGCGGCCAGCGCCCGGCCGCGGCGCCGGAGGTCGTGCTGACGTGGACGCTGTCCCCCCGAGCGCCGGCCGTCGGGCCCGCCGTCCTGAGCCTCGCCCTGGCCGACCGTCGCGATGGCCGGCCGCTCGCCGGCGCCCGCGTGAGGGTCGAAGCCGACATGTCGCATCCGGGGATGGCACCGCTGCTCGCCAGCGTCCGCGAGCTGGCCCCGGGGGTTTACGAGGCCGCCCTTCGCTTCACCATGGCGGGCGATTGGATCCTCCTCGTCGACGCCAGGCTCCGCGACGGCAGGGCCTGGCGCCGGGAGCTCTGGGTGCGGGGCGTCCGGCCCGCGTGAGAGAGGACCCGGCGTGACGGTGAAGCTCGAGCGGGCACCACGCCCCGCCGGCATCGATTGGTTGCGGGCGCCGGTCGTGGGGCGCTTCCTGCGCTGGCGGCATTCGCGCAAGCTGCTGCAGCTCCCGCCGCTGCTGCTCGCGGCGGCGATGATCGCGCACGGCTTCTGGGGGCCCCAGCTCGCGCCCAAGAACCTGGCGACCGTTCTCACCTGGGTGCACTACCGAGGAGTGCTCGTGCTGTTGCTGCTCGGCGCCGGCAACCTGTTCTGCATGGCCTGCCCCTTCATGCTCCCGCGCGAGCTGGCGCGGCGGTTCCTGCGGCCGGCCTTCCGCTGGCCCCGGCGCCTGCGCTCGAAGTGGCCGGCGGTCCTCCTGTTCGCCCTCTTCCTCTTCGCCTACGAGCTGTTCGGGCTGTGGAGCTCGCCGTGGTGGACGGCGGCGCTGATCCTCGGCTATTTCGCCGCCGCCCTGCTCGTCGACGGCCTGTTCCAGAAGGCTTCGTTCTGCAAGTGGGTCTGCCCGATCGGGCAGTTCAACTTCGTCGCCTCTACGATCTCGCCGCTCGAGGTCCAGGTCCGCGAGCCGCAGGTCTGCGCCAGCTGCAAGACCCGGGACTGCATCGCCGGCACCCGCCATCCCGAGCAGCCCGACGTGATCGTCCAGCGGGGCTGCGAGCTCGAGCTCTTCCAGCCGCGCAAGGTCGGCAACATGGACTGCACCTTCTGCCTGGACTGCGTCTACGCCTGTCCGCACCAGAACGTGGCGTTGGCCACCCGCTTGCCGGCGAGCGAGCTGTGGGACGATCCCCGGCGCTCCGGCATCGGCTTTTTCTCGCGCCGCAAAGACCTCGCCGCGCTCACCCTCGTCTTCACCTTCGGCAGCCTGGTCAACGCCTTCGGCATGGTCAGCCCGGTCTACGCCACGCGAGCCTGGCTCGCCGCGCGCCTGGGGACCGCCAATCCTGCCGCCACGCTCGGCGTCCTCTTCCTGCTGCTCCTGGTGGTCGAGCCCATCCTCCTGCTCGGCGGCGCCGCCTGGCTCGCGCGCCGCTGGGGCGGCCTGCGCCAGCCGCTGCTCCTCGTCGCGACCCGCTTCGCCTATGCTCTCGTCCCCCTGGGCTTCGCGATCTGGGTCGCGCATTACAGCTTCCACCTCGTCACCGGGTTGTGGACCTTCGTGCCCGTCGCCCAGAGCGCGCTCGCCGATGCGGGCCTGCCGCTGCTTGGGCCGCCCGCCTGGACCGCCGGCGGCCTCGCCGTGCGGTTCGTCCAGCCGCTGCAGCTCGGCTTGCTTGCTCTCGGCCTGCTCGGTTCGCTGCTCGTCGCCTGGCGGATCGCCGAGCGCGAGGCCCCCGAGCGCGCCGCCCGGGTCTGCCTGCCGTGGGCCGGGCTCTGCCTTCTCCTTGGGTCTGCCGCGGTCTGGCTGCTCTCCCAGCCGATGGAGATGCGCGGCACCTCCTTCCTGGGCACCTGAGCGTGCGACGTCTCGGCCCCGCGTCAGCCCTCCTCGCCCTGGCCGCCGGCCTCCTGCTGCCCGCGCCGCCGGCCCTCGCCCACCTCGGCCCGCCCTTCCCGATCCTGGTCGATCGCCGGGTCGGCCCCTACGTGGCGTCGGTCTGGACCGATCCCAACATCGGTACCGGGATCTTCTACGTCGTGCTCGAGCCGCCGCCCGGGCAGCGCCTGCCGACGCGCACCCGGGTGCGGATCGGCGTCCAGCCGGTCTCGAAGCGCCTTCCGGAGGCGCTCTACGAAGCCGCGCCGCAACCGGTCCACGAAGGCGCCCGCTACTACACCGCCGTCGCCTTTGACCGCGGCGGGATGTGGCGGGTGCGCGTGCTCCTCGAAGGTCCCGAGGGAGGCGGCACCCTCACTGCCGAGGTCGAGGCGACGCCAGCCGGCACCCTCGGCCCGATCGGCTTCGTGCTCTACGGCTTTCCCTTCGTCGGGGTTGGCTTCCTCTGGATCAAGGCGGTGCTGCGCCGGCGCGACGCCCGCCAGGCGGGTACCCGCTAGCCGTCGAGCGGGCCCAAGAAGCCTATCCGCTTGTCAGCTGCCGACCACCCGCGCGCGCGAAGCCAAGGCTACCAACGGGCGAGCACCTGCCGTGACCTTCTTGCCGGTCGCCACCACCTCACCAGCCAGGACGCTCCTACGGGCAGGTCGCGAACGCGCTGGTGTCCTGAATCGGCTGGAAGGCCGTCCCTTGCGGGTTGTGGTACACCTTCGAGGTGCCGTTCGCCATGTCGGTGATCGTCAGGTCGACCTTGACGTTGGTCAGACCTCCGGCAAACACCCAATAGCGCCCGTTGACGCTACACCCGTTCAGCACCTTGACCACCGCCTCGACGTTCGCTGCGCTGAAGAACCACAGATAGCCGGTGTCCCTTGTGATGGGGCTGGTATGGGCATTGCCAGACCCCGAGGTGCCACTGTCAAACGTGGCTGTCACCCTGAAGCGGTCGTTGCCCAGGCACATCGCTGAATCGTCTGGCTGGCATTCTGGGGCCACCGCCAGGCCGTTGAAGAAGGTGAATTGACCGCCGATGGAGCCCAGGAACGATGGCAGTCCGGTCGTCAGGTCAATGGTCACCAAGGCCGGCGTGAAGCCAGGATGGAGTGCGTAGGCGATGCCGCTTACGCGCGAGACGTCGAACCCGTCCGCCGGCCCGGCCGCCTGCCCCCCATCGGGGTTCGGGATCCCCACCGTGTGCAGGGTTCCATCCGCGGGATCTGGGCTGCCCAGCCGCACCAGGGCGCCGGTGTTTAGGTCGATTCCATACGCGGTCGCCGAGGTCGCGAAAGGATCATTGGGACTGTACGCGAGAGCGGTGATTCGCGGTGTTGCGCCGAAATGCGGATCTCCCACTGCATACGCGAGACTCGCCCCGACCGAGGCGACGCCCCCACCGATCGGGTCGATGAGAAGGTTCTGGCCGGTGTCGCTGACCACCCGCAGCCGGTCGCTCACCGGATCGAAGTGCATGCCGAACTGCGTTCCCTGCAGGGCTGGAGCGAAGGGCGCGCTCCCAATCGGAGTCGCCGCTCCGGTGCCCGGCTGAACGGTATAGAGACGGCTGGTCGAGCCGACACCGTAGAGGGTGCCGGTCGAGGGTCGAACGGCGATGCCGGCGAGCCCCTCTCCCGGCTGCAGCCCGCTGATCGGGTTGCCGAATTGAAGGGTCGGCGGGGCGCTGCTGTCGACGACCAGCAGCCCACCGGCGCCACCATCCTGCTCCGAAACGTATAGGGTCTCGGCCCTGCCCGGTGCGGCCAGACCCACTACGAGCGCGATCGGCCAGACCCTGGATACCCAGCGCGAAAGAATTGGCATGGGGTGATCTTCCTCCCATGTCATTGGAGCATAATTCGCGCAGGCCGTCAATCGTGTCTGGCATCGAGGATGCGAAACCCGGAGGTGACGATATCGAAGTCACCGCGAGCATTGGGGTGGCTGTCTCGACTCAGGAAGGGCTTGGCGATCCGGCTGCGCTGATAGAGGCTGCCGACGGCGCCATGTACAAGTCCAAGCGCACCGGCCGCCGGCACGGAACCGGGCCGGCGCCGACCCTTAACTTCTGCCCAGCGGCGAGATAGGATGGAGCCGGATGGCGCTCAGCTTCGAGTGAGGTCGACGGAAGGCCCGTTCCAACCTACGCAAGCACCGAGTGTCATTCAAGGAGGCTGCGACCGTTTTCGCCGACCCGTTCTCGATCACGATCGCCGATCCCGTTCATTCCGACGATGAGGAGCGGCAAGTCCTGATCGGGGCGACCAGTAGTCTGCGCCTCTTGGTGGTCGTCCACACGGAGCGAG
>DATKFK010000043.1:0-2081 GCA_035544375.1 Thermoanaerobaculia bacterium | reverse complement strand
GGAAGGATCGTGATGCCTTCGACCTGCTCCGCGCCTCGTTTCCCGCTGGCACTCTCTCCGGGGCGCCCAAGATCCGGGCGATGGAGATCATCGACGAGCTCGAGCCGGAGGCCCGCGGCCCCTACGCCGGCGCCATCGGCTACCTCTCCTACTCCGGCGACCTCGACACCTGCATCGCCATCCGCACCCTGGTGGTGCGCCGGGACGAGACTTGGGTCACCGCCGGCGCCGGCATCGTCGCCGACTCCGACCCGCGCTCCGAGGAGCGCGAGACCGAGAGCAAGGCGGCGGCGATGCTTGCGGCCGTCGGCCTCGCCGAAGCGCTTCAGGAGCGCGGCGCAACCGGGCGGAACGGGAGGGACGGGCGGAACGGGAGGGACGGGAGGGACGGAAGGACTGGGGGCGACGGGGGGGACCCATGATCCTGGTCGTCGACAACTACGACTCGTTCACCTGGAACCTGGTGCAGATGCTGACCGCCGCCGGCGAGGCGGTCGAGGTGGTGCGCAACGACGCCGCGACGGTGCCCGAGCTGCTGGCGCGCCGGCCGCTCGGCATCGTGGTGTCGCCCGGCCCGGGCCGCCCCGAGGGCGCCGGCGTCTGCGTCGAGCTGATCCGGCGCGCCGCCAAGGTGCCTCTCCTCGGCGTGTGCCTGGGCCACCAGGCGCTGGCCTTCGCCTGCGGTGCGGAGGTGGCGCGGGCGGCGCGGCAGATGCACGGCAAGACCTCGCGCGTGCGCCATCACGACGAGGCGATCTTCGCCGGCCTGCCCAACCCCTTCGAGGCCACCCGCTACCACAGCCTGTCGGTGCGCGAGGTCTCGCTGCCGCCTTTGCTGCGCGCCCTCGCCTGGAGCGAGGACGACGGCGAGGTCATGGGCCTCTGCCATCGCGAGCTGCCTTACTTCGGCGTGCAGTTCCACCCCGAATCGATCCTGACCACCGCCGGCCCGCACCTCGTCGCCAACTTCCTCGAGGTCTGCCGGCAGCAAGCCCCCGGGAGCGAACGCCATGCCTGAGCCGCCCGCGCCGCCCTCCAAACCCGCGCCGCCCTCGACACCCGCGCTGCCCTCGACACCCGCGCCGCCCTCGACTCCCGCGCCGCCCGCGCCGTCTGCCGCCGCGGAGCCGGTCCGCATCGAGCCGCGCGAGGCGTTGCGGCGAGTGACCGCCGGCGAGAGCTTGAGCCGCGAGGAGGCCGAGGACCTGTTCGGCCGCATGATCGACGGCGAGGTCAGCGACCCGCTCAAGGCGGCGCTGCTGGTCGGGCTGCGCATGAAGGGCGAGGCGGTGCCGGAGATCGCCGGCGCCGCCGCCGCCATGCGCCGCCGCGCCACGCGCATCCCGCACCGCCTCAAGGCGGTGGTGGACACCTGCGGCACCGGGGGCGACGGGCGCGGCACCTTCAACATCTCGACCGCCGCGGCGCTGGTGGCGGCCGCCGCCGGCGCGCCGGTGGCCAAGCACGGCAACCGCTCGATCTCCAGCCGCTCGGGGAGCGCCGACGTGCTGGCGGCCCTGGGGATGCGCCTCGACGAGGACCCGGCGACCGCCGGCCGGGCGCTCGAGGAGGTGGGCATCTGCTTCCTCTTCGCGCCCTACTTCCATCCCGGCATGCGCGAGGTCATGGCGGTGCGCCGCGAGCTGGCGCTGCGCACCATCTTCAACCTGCTCGGGCCGCTGATCAACCCCGCCGGCGCGCGGCGGCAGCTGATGGGGGTCTACGCCGCGTCGCTGGTCGAGCCGATCGCCCACGTCCTCGCCGAGCTCGGCACCGAGCATGCGCTGGTGGTGCACGGCGACGACGGCCTGGACGAGATCACCACCACCGGCGTCACCCGCGTCTGCGAGGTGCGCGGCGGCGAGGTGCGCGCCTACACGATCGAGCCGGAGGCGCTGGGCATCCGCCGCGCCGAGCTCGGCGAGCTGGCCGGCGGCGGCCCGGACGAGAACGCGGAGCTGATGCGGCAGGTGCTGGCCTCCGGCACCGGGCCGCTCGCCGACATCACGGTCCTCAACGCCGGCGCCGCCCTCTACGTCGCCGGCCTGGCCGCGGACCTGCCCGCGGGGGTCGAGCGGGCG
>DATKFK010000042.1:0-2147 GCA_035544375.1 Thermoanaerobaculia bacterium | reverse complement strand
CGCTGCCAGGCGTCCTCGGCGGCGGCGGGACGGTAGCCGGTCCCCGACGGGTTGGCGAAGGCGTGGCCGGCGCCGTCGTAGATGTGGATCTCGACGTTCTTGCCCAGCTGCTTGAGCGTGGCCTCCATCTCGTGCACGGCGGCCGGGGGAATGCTCTTGTCGTCGGCGCCGAAGAAGCCGAGCAGCGGCGCCCGCAGGCGCTCGAGGCGGGAGCGGTCCTTTTCCGGCTGGCCGTAGTACACGGCCGCGGCGTCGATGCCTTCGGGCATCTCGAGCGCGGCGGCCAGCGACCAGCCGCCGCCGAAGCACCAGCCGATGACGCCGACCTTGGGCGCGCCCTGCTTCTTCAGGAACTCGTCGGCGGCGCGCAGGATGGCCACGCCGGTGGCGCGGTCGGCCATCGCGGCGCCCATCAGCTTCTTGGCGGCGTCGGGGTTGTCGGCGACCTTGCCGTCGTAGAGGTCGACGGCGAGGGCCGCGTAGCCTTCGCCGGCCAGCCGGCGGGTCATCGCCTTGATGTTGTCGTTCAAGCCCCACCACTCGTGGATCACGAGGATGCCGGGCAGGGGTACCGGCGCCGGGGCGGTCCCGCCGGTGGCCTTGCCCGGCGAAGTGCGCGGCTGCGCCAGGTAGCCGCGCGCGGGCCTGCCGGCGACCTCGCCGAAGACGACTTCCTCGGCCTCGACCGGCTGGGCCGGAGCGGCGGTGGCGGCCGGGCTCGCGGCGGGGTGATCGTGCTGGTGCTCGGCGGCCATCTGGGCCACCTGCGCCTGCGGGTCGGCGTCGGCAAGGTCGGCGGCCCGCGCGGTGGCGGAGGCGGCGATTCCAAGGGTGACGGTCAGGATTGCCAGGGCGGTCGTTGGGCTCATGGCTTGCCTCCTCGATGAGTTGAAGCGGTTGACACGTATACCTGGTTTGATGAGCAAGGCTTCCGGAGGCGCCGGCGGCAGGTTGCCGCCACGCCGCAAGGCCCGGACCGGATGGGGCCCGCGCGGCGCTCCCGCGCCTGACATCAACCTACCACGCCGCTATACTGGCAGCCCCGACCTCGCCTCGCCGGTCGGCCGCGGAGCTGACGACATGCGGAAGCTCATCTGGAAATGCCTGGCGGTGGTGCCCCTGCTGGCCCTCACGCTGTGGTGGATCCACTCGGACGCCCAGGACGCGCCGGCGGTGAGCGCGTCGCCGCTGGTCGCCGCCGAGAGCATCGGCAGCTCCAATCGCGTTCCCCAGGGCGCCTTCGGTCCCGGCATCGATCCCACCCTGCACGCCGACTCGCCGGCGGCGGGCAACCCGGCCTGGCGGCTCGCGCCGCTGTGGGACGACGGCAAGGCGGAGTTCTGCGCCTACGAGGTGAGGTGGGCGCACTACGGCCACGTCTACAAGGGGCGGGCGCTGCTGGTGCTGGTCAAGGAGCCGTGGAGCCCGGCGCTCGACGTCAAGGCCGATCACCCGGGGCGCGAGAGCTTCGAGGTGCTCAAGCTCAACCACGTCCGCGACGTGGCGACCGGCATCTACACCTATCACCAGATGGCCAGCGTCTTCTGGCGGCGCGACAGCGGCGCGCTGCAGAAGATCGCCGCCACCTCCTCGGAAGCGTGCGGCATCTCCTATGCCGAGATGACGCACGGCAAGCTCCAGACCCACGGCTACTTCGACGGGCAGGGCGACCGCACCCACCGCTGGCCGGCAGGCGCGCTGCCCGAAGACGGGCTGCCGGCGGCGCTGCGCACCTATGTCACCGGCATCGTGCCGGGGACCTTGCAGGTGTTCCCGTCGCTGCTCGCCGCCCGCTTCGCCGACGACGCGCCGCGGGACTATGTGCTCGAGCGCCGGACGGTGCCGGGCAGGGGCGCGGAGCCGGGCGGCGGCGCAAAGCCGGGCGGCGATGCGAAGCCGGGCGGCGGCGGGGAGCAGGGCGAGCCCGGCGCGGTGGAGCTGCGGCTGACCAGCGGCGCCGCGAAGCTCACCTACACCTTCGCGGCGGAGCTGCCCCACCGCCTGCTGCGTTTCGAGCGCGAGGACGGCACCACCTACCGGCTGGCCAGGTGCGAGCGCATCGCCTACTGGGACATGCACGAGCCCGGCGGCGAGGACTGGCTGCCGGCCGCCGTGCGGTAGACGGCGGCCGCGCGCCTGCGGACGCG
>DATKFK010000041.1:0-2608 GCA_035544375.1 Thermoanaerobaculia bacterium | reverse complement strand
TCCCAGCAGCAGCAGCGGCCGGTTGGAGAGGGTCGCGCCCCCCATCCACAGGATCGCCAGGTAGAGGTCGATGCCGAAGCCGGCGGCCAGGAACACCAGGCCGACGGCGCCGAAGAGGTGCAGCGGCCGCCGCGTGTAGCGGGTGATGAACAGCACGGTGATCAGGTCGAGCAGGCCCTTGTAGAACCGGTCCCACCCGTACTTGCTGACGCCGTGGCGCCGCGGGTGATGGGTGACCGGCGCCTCGCCGACCACGAAGCCGCGCCGGCTCGCCAGCACGGGGATGTACCGGTGCAGCTCGCCGTACACGGCGATCTGGTCGAGCACCTCGCGGCGGTAGACCTTGAACCCGGAGTTGAAGTCGTGGAGATCGACGCCGGCCAGGCGCCGCGTCACCCAGTTGAAGAGCCGCGACGGCAGGCGCTTGGCGGCCGGGTCGCGGCGCTCCCGCTTCCAGCCCGACACGAGGTCGAGATCGCTCGTTTCGAGCATCGCCAGCAACCGCGGGATCTCGTCGGGGTCGTCCTGCAGGTCGCCGTCCATGGTGACGACGATCCGGCCGCGCGAGTGCTCGAACCCGGCCGACAGCGCCGCCGCCTTGCCAAAGTTGCGCCGCAGCCGCACCAGCTTGATGCGGCCGTCGCGCCCATGGGCCGACCGCACCCGCTCGGCCGTGCCGTCCCGCGAGCCGTCGTCCACGAAAACGATCTCGAAACGCAGCCCAAGCGCGTCGAGCACCGCCGCCACGCGCGACCCCAGCTCCTCGACCGTCTCGGCCTCGTCGAGCACCGGCACCAGGACCGACACGTCCAGCTCCGCCGCCGAACCCTCCGCGGCCGCCACCACCACGCTCCTGGCGCCCGCCGGGGTAGCCATCTGCACGCTCATCTCCTGGGATTGTAACCTCGCAAGCCTCGACGTGGTTGGCGTCGCCCCGTATCGCCCGCATCGGGGCCGCCTGCGAGCGCTCTCAGGGCGCCGACGGTCCTTCGCCTGCAACCGGCGCGGCCACCGGCGCCGCTCGCCTCGCCGCTACGATCTGCTCGGCCGCGGTCTTGCCGCTGCGCATCGAATGGTCCATGTTGAAGTACTGCCATTCGCCGAAACGGCCGACGTTCCAGATTCCGTGCTCGCGCAGCCAGGCGCCGATCAGGCTGACGTTCCGGTGATGGTGGAGGTCGTAGATGATGTACGCGGGCAGGATCTCCTCGGTGTGCACCAGCTCGACGCGGTCAGCGGCGTCGAGGATGCGTGCCTCGCGCAGGGCGGCGATCGTCCGTTCGACAGCGGTATCGCGGTCGAGCGGCCGCTCGCGCGAGAACGCTACCTCGGTGGCGATCGAGCTCTTCCCCGGAGGGACCGTGTCGGGACTGAAGGTGGCCGGGAAGGAGAGCCGGTGGAACGGGAACGGGTCCTCGTAGAAGTAGACCCAGTGCATGTCCGAGATGCCGGGCCGGTCGATGCCCAGGTTGATGCAGTAGATCCCCTGGTACCGCAGGCCCCGGCACGCTCTCTCCACCTCCGGCGGCACGCCGGTGAAGAGCCGCGGGATCTCGGGCAGCGGCAGCGAGAAGATCAGGTGGTCGAAGGGCACGACCTCGCCGTCGCCGAAGACCACGCGCTTGCCAGGCAGCTCCACCCTCACCGCGGTGCGGCCCAGATGGACGTTGGCCGCATGCAGCCTCTGGCCCAGCGCTCGCGGCAGCGGCTCGATGGCGCCCCGGCGCGGATACCAGAAGGAAGCGGTGGCCCCCACCTGTGCCACGTCGTCGGTCAGCGCCCCGGTGATGATGCGTTCGAAGTCCGGCGTCGGCACTCGCCGGCCGATCCAGCTGAACTCCATCTCCTCGGGGTCCACCGTCCATAGCTTGCGCGCATAGGGGATCATCAGGTGGTCGGCGATGCCGTCGCCGAAGAAGCCGCGCATCCACTCCCCATAGTTGGCGGGATTGAACTCGCCGCGCGCCTGCCGCTGCGCGGCACGCACCAGCCCCACCAGGCAGTCGCGCACCACCGGTACCGGCAGGCCGTAGAGGTGGGCCTGAAAAGGGAAGCGCGTATAGCGGCGGCTCGAGTGGTGGTAGATGAACGCCCGCCGCTCCTGCGCATGGAAGTTGTCGCCCAGCAGGTCCCGCACCAGCGCCTCGATCTCGGCGTCGATGGTGAACAGGATGTGCGGTCCATAGTCGAAGAGGTAACCCTCGACCGCCGTCGAGCGAGCCAGCCCGCCCAAACGAGACTCCCGCTCGTAAAGTTGCCACCAGTCCTCGCCGGCCTGCTGCAAGGTATAGGCAGCGGTCATGCCCGAGAGCCCGCCGCCAAGAATCAAGTCCTGTCGTTCGCGCAAGTAGGCCAGGCCTTTCCAGAAGAGGAGATGCTAGCAAACAAAGCCCCAAAGCCAGCGGGCGGCGGCCAAACAACGCCCTGATTCATCGCCGCGATGGATCTCCAAGAAAGGCAACCGCAGGAGCAAGCCAGCCGGACGCCGAGTGACCTCCAACAGGCGACACCCACCGCAGGAGCAACGGCCGGAGGCCGAGCGACCTCCAATCGGCACTACCCACCGCAGGAGCCGGTGGCCGGAGGGGAGGAGGTCCGAGGGGCGCGG
>DATKFK010000040.1:0-2721 GCA_035544375.1 Thermoanaerobaculia bacterium | reverse complement strand
TGCCGAGCTCGAGCCGCGGCCGCCGCGCCTCCCCTGGGTGTCGTCGCTCACCGGCGATTGGGTCGACGCGAGCGACGTCTGCGACCGGGGCTACTGGGTGCGGCACCTGCGCCAGACGGTGCGCTTTGGCGAGGCGGTCGGCAAGCTGCTGGCGCGTGGCGGCACGGCGCTGCTCGAGGTGGGGCCGGGCCGGACGCTCGCCTCCCTGGTGCGCCGGCACCCGGCGCGGCAGGCCCGCCAGGTGGTGCTCTCGTCGCTGCCGGGCGGGCCGCGTCAGGACGGCGAGCTGGAAGGGCTGCTGCGCGCCGTGGGTGAGATCTGGCTCGCGGGCGTCGAGGTGGACTGGGAGAGTTTCCGCCGCGGCGAACGGCGGCGGCGCGTGCCGCTGCCCACCTATCCGTTCGAGCGCCGGCGCTACTGGCTCGATGCGCGCCCGGCCGCGCCCGGACGGGGGGCGGAGGACGGGTCCGGCGCCGAGCTCGAGGCCGCGCCCGAGGCTCGCGGGCGGGAGCGGCAGGAGCGGGATCGACTCGCGGCAGACCCGGCGGACTGGTTCCACGTCCCGGTGTGGAAGCGCGCGCCATGGCCGCGGGCGGACGCGGGGCGCCTGGTGGCGGCGCCCTGGCTGGTGCTCGCCGATGCGGGGGGCCTGGGAGAGCGCCTGGCGCGTCGGCTGGAGGAGGCCGGCGCCACGGTCACCCTGGTCACCGCCGGGGAGCGCTTCGCGCGCACCGGCCCGGGCCGCTTCGCGATCGCTCCGGCGAACGACGCCGACCCTGCGGCATTGGTGAGCGCGCTGGCCGCCGCCGGGCGCCTGCCGCGGCGGATCATCCACCTGTTCTGCCTCGATGCGGGCGGCGCCGGCCAGGCGGTCGCGGTCGGTTTCCACGGCGTCCTGGCGCTGGCGCGCGCGCTCGGCGGCAGGGGATCCGAGCAGCCGGTCGCGCTGACGGTGGCCGCGAGCGGCGTGCACGAGGTGACCGGGGACGAGGCGCTCGCGCCGGAGCGCGCCGTGCTGCTCGGACCGGTGAAGGTGCTGCCGCGGGAGATGCCGTGGCTCGCCTGCCGCGCCGTGGACCTCCCGGACCTGGCCGGCCTCGCCGCGGCGGGCGGGGAGCGGCGCTTGGCGCGGCTGGTCGATGCGCTGCTGTCCGAGGCGATGGCGCCGGCGGGCGGCGATGGCGATACCACCGGCGCTGCCGGCAGCACGGGCGGCGGCGGCGATCGGGGAGGCGCCGGCGCCTTGGAACCGGTGGTGGCCTACCGCGGCGCGCATCGCTGGGTGCAGCGGTTCGAGCCGCTCCGGCTCCCGAGCGCGGATCCGGCGCCGCCCTGGAAGCAGCGCGGCGTCTACCTGGTGACCGGCGGCTTGGGCGGCATCGGGATGGCGATCGCGGAGCGGCTGGCGCGGCGGTTCCGCGCCCGGCTCGTGCTCACCGGCCGCTCCGCCCTGCCGCCGCGCGAGGCCTGGCCGTCGTGGCTGGCCGCCCACGGCGAGGGCGACGCGACGAGCCGCCGGATGCGTCAGGTCGAACGGCTGGAGGCGCTGGGGAGCGAGGTGTTGGTGGCGGCGGCCGACGTGGCCGACCGCGCGGCGATGGGCGCCGTCCGCGATCTCGCCCGCGAGCGGTTCGGGCGCATCGACGGCGTGCTGCATGCGGCGGGGATTCCCGCGGCGGGCCTGATCGGCGCTCACGGCCGCGAGACGGCGGCCGCCGCTCTGCATGCCAAGGTGGCCGGCACCCTGGCGCTGGCCGAGATCACCCGTGGCCTGCCGCTCGACTTCGTGGCCCTGTTCTCGTCGCTCACCGCGCTGCTCTCGCAGCCGGGACAGGCCGACTACACCGCCGGCAACGCCTTCCTGGATGCCTTTGCCCACGCCCAGGCGGCGGCTGGCGGCCCGCCGACCGTGGCGGTGAACTGGGACGCCTGGCAGGAGGTCGGCATGGCCGCCGAGGCCGCCTTGCCCAGCGGGCTCGGCAAGCTGCAGCAGGAGACGCTGCGGCGCGGCCTCTCGCCGGACGAAGGCTTCGAGGCGCTGTCGCGCGTCCTGGCGGCGCGGCTGCCGCAGGTGGCGGTTTGCAAAGGCGATCTCCAGGCCGACGTCGAAGTCAGCTTCCGGGAGCGCTCTCTCGCTCGCCTGGCGGCCGCGGTGAGGGCGGAGGCCCAGGCGCCGGCGCACCCCCGCCCGGCGCTGGCCACCGCTTACGCGGCGCCGCGCGACGCCGAGGAGCGGGCAGTGGCCGGCCTCTGGCAGGAGCTGCTGGGCGTCGAGGGGGTCGGCATCCACGACGACTTCTTCGAGCTCGGCGGCCATTCGCTGCTGGCCGCGCAGCTGATGGTCCGCCTGCGCGCCGATCTGCACGTCGAGCTGCCCCTCGAGCGGCTCTTCGCGGCGCCGACGGTGGCCGGCGTGGCCGCGGCCATCGCCGCGGCGCGGCGGGGCGCCGCCGGACGGGAGACCGCCCACGAGCCGCCGCCGCTGGAAGCGCCGCTGTCCTTCGCGCAGGAGCGCCTGTGGTTCCTCGACCGCCTGGAGCCGGGCTCGGTCGCCTACAACATGCCGGGCGCGGTGCGTCTGAGCGGCCCCCTCGAGGTCAGCTTCCTGGCTGCCAGCCTGAGGGCGCTGGTGGAGCGCCACGAGTCGCTGCGCACCACTTTCCATGACGGCGCCCTGGAGCCGGTCCAGGCGGTGGCGCCAGTGTCCGCCGCGGTCGCCGC
>DATKFK010000039.1:0-9849 GCA_035544375.1 Thermoanaerobaculia bacterium | reverse complement strand
CACCGACCCCACCGACCCAGCCGACCCCGCTGCCGAGCCTCGGCCGCCAGTCGCGGACGATCGCCGCCCTCATCACCGTCCTGGGGCTGGCCGTCCTGATCTGGCCGCGCGGCGGCGACAGCTCGACCGCGGCCCCCGCCGGCTTCCTGCTCGACGACGGAGGGCGGGCGGCCACCCTCGGCTCCCGCCTGGCTCCCGTGACCCTGGTCCACTTCTGGGCCACCTGGTGCCCACCGTGCATCGAGGAGACGCCGGCGCTCGACCGCCTGGTCCGCGATTTCTCCAGCTATCGCGACTTCGCCGTCCTGCGGGTCGCGGTCGCCGACTCGCGCTCGCGGGTGGCCGCCTTCCTCGGCGCCGGCGCCCCTGGCGTGCTCTACGACCCGCAGTGGGACGTGGCCCATCGCTACGGCACCGACCAGCTCCCCGAGACCTACCTGGTGGTGCATGGCCGCATCGTCGAGAAGTTCATCGGGGAGGTCAACTGGGACGACCCGGCGGTGCGCCAGAAGATTGCCGCCCGCCTGCCGCGCGGCCCCGCGGGAGGCGCCTCGGGGATGACGGACTCCTCCGGCTCTTGATGAGCGGCCTCGGCGAGATCGGGCTCAAGATCGTGCTGTCGGCCGTGCTCGCCGGCGCGGTCGGCGCCGAGCGCGAGTGGACGGGCAAGTGGGCCGGCCTGCGGACCCACATGCTGATCGCCGTCGGCGCCACCCTGCTGGCGCACCTCTCTTCGCAGTCCGCTCCCGGCGGCACCGGCAGCTGGGACGGCGGCCGCATCGCGGCCCAGATCGTCACCGGCGTCGGCTTCATCGGCGGCGGCACCATCCTGCAGTCGCGCGGCGCGATCCACGGCCTCACCACAGCGGCCGGCATGTGGGTGGCCGCGGCGATCGGCATCGCCATCGGGTTCTCCGACTACCTCGCCGGCATCGTCACCACGGTGGCCCTGCTGGTGATCCTCGTCGCGTTGCGGCCCCTGGAGCGCTACCTGCAGCGCGGCCATCTCCGCATCGTCGCGCTGCAGCTGGGGAAGGGCCAGAAGGTCTCGAGCTTGATGGCGATCATCGAGGAGAGCGCGGTCGAGACCGAGGGCATCGAAATCTCCCGCCGCGCCCCGCAGCCCGCCGTGATGGTCAAGCTGCGCGGCAAGGACGAGGACGCCCAGCGCCTCATCCAGTTCGCCACCCTGCACGGCGTCACCGCCGTCGACGAGACCGATCCCAAACGCCCGCCGTTCCCCCCCTGAGACGGCGGTTAGAAATGAAACGCCAGCCCCGCGTGCGCCATGGCGTAGATGTGGGCGTTGCTGATGCCGATGTAGTGGCCCGACGCCTCGACCACCACGCTGATGCGGCGGCTCGCCCTGAAGTCGCCAACCAATCCGAACACGCCGCCGGCCACGGTCTTGCTCGCCGACGCGCCGGTCACGGCGTCGTTGCCCCCCAGGCGATAGGCGCCCAGGCCCAGGTAGACCCCTGAGTCGTAGTAGCTCTCCTGGAACATGTACTGACCGGCGAGAGTCACGTAAGAGAGGTCGGCCCCGGTCCGCGAGCCGAACAGCGTGTCCCTGCCTCCCAGCGCCAGCTGGCCGGCCCTCAGCGCGAGGTAGGTGTGCGTCTCGGTGAGCACCAGCCCCTCGATCTGCCAACTGGCATTGCTGAAGCTGCGGCTGCCGGGCTTGACGTCGACCGAGCCGCCGATGCCACCCATCAGGCCCACGGTCCAGTTGTAGAGCTCCTGTGCCGGCGCCGCCGCGGGCAGCGCCATGCCGGCCAGGGTCGCAAACAGCGTCAGGCCGGCCAGGCGGGCGGCCGGGCGCGGCCGAGACCGCCGATCCGGCATGTTGACCAATGGCGATGGACGGTGGCGAGTCAAGGCGAGCCCTCCTTTGGGGTTGCAGGTGCCGCCATCCGAAGCGGTGCCGGCAGCTGGAAGACGGCGAGGAGTATACAGGCGACGCGGGCGGCACAGACGACAGAGGCGACACAGGCGCCGCGAACGACGGAGCGGCGGCCGCCGCTCGGGCAGCCGCCGCTCACCCGCGGTACGCCCGCTCCTACCACAGCCCGCCGGAGCCGCGGCCGTTGCCGGTCGTGCCGCTGCCGTCCACGGCGGCTGCCTCCGGCCCGGCATCCGCGAGATCGGTCGCGGCCACGCCGGTCCCGGTCACCGAGAACACCCGCCCCACGACCCCGCCCGGCCCGTCCACGGCCACCACGAAGCCGCTCTTCGTCCCGACGCTGGCGAGCGCCGGCCGCAGCACGGAGAAGTCCCCCTGGCCGGCGTTGTACACCGAGAACTCGTCGGAGAGCGGCGCGCCGTTGCCGCCGAAGCGCCGTCCCCGGACGCCGTTGACGCCGCCGGGATTGCCTTCCCAGACCGCGACGAAGGCGCCGGTCGAGTCGGCGATGAGCGCCGGGTTGCGCTGCTCGCCGTCGGCCACCTCGTTGAGCACGATATGCCCGCCGACAGCGCGGCCGAGCCGCGTGAAACGCTGCGCCACGATGTCGCTGCCGGAGACAGCCGGCGGCTGCGCCGTCTGCCAGGCCACCATGTAGGTGTTGCCGGCGCCGCAGGCGACGGCCACCGACGACTCGCTGTCCAGGGGCGGGGCCACCACCTGCTCGGGCCCCAGCGGCACGCCGGCGGGCGACAGGCGGCGCACCACGACGCCGATCGGGCTGGCCTGGAACGGCAGGATGAGGTTGGTGAAGGTCCAGGCGGCGTGCACGCGGCCGGTGCCGCTGACGCAAAGGCTCGGGCGGTCGCTGAGCGCGGCGCTGGTGCTGAGCTGCACCGCCGGCCCAGAGGGAGCGTCCGCCCCGTTGAAGATGCGGGCCATCACCCGCGGGTTGCCCGGCGTCTGATCGCCCGACACCAGGGACACCCAGGCGACCACGAAGCCGCCACCCGGCGCCGCGGCGACGGCCGGCTTGAAGTCCGACGGCGTGTTCGGCGACGGGGCGGGATCGGAGGCAACCTCGACCTGCCCGCCGAGCGCGTTGCCCTTGGGGTCGAAGCGCTGGGCCAGGATGGTGCTCTGGTCGTCGGCCATGCTGGCCCACACCACCACGAAGTTCCCCTGCGAGTCGGCGGCGGCCGCGCCGTCGAACTGCGGCGGCTGGCCGGGCTCCCCGGGGGCGACCTCGAACTCGTTGCCGAAGGGAGTCTGGCCGGAACCGAAGGTCCGGCTGAAGACGCCTTCGCTGATCACGTCCCTGGGCTCCAGCCAGGCGCCCAGGAAGTCGCCGGCGGTGTTGCCGGCCACCGTCGGGTAGTGCTGCGAACAGGTGAAGCAGCTGCTGAAGCGGAACAGCCGGCCCGCCTGTGGCTGGGCCCAGATGACTGCCGGAGCGGCGATCGCCAATCCCAGGGCGAGCGTGCCGGCCGCCAGGTGCAACGGAAGCTTGCGGCTTGCCATTTTCAGTTCTCCAAGGTCGAAGTCCTGCGTTCTGGTACGGCTGGCGGCCAACCTGCTGACAGTCATTTACGGAGGCCGAGCGGCGGGCGTTTGCCGGCCGCCGGTTGCCGGCGCGCCAGGACGGGTGTCTAACCCTGCAGAAGAGCAAGAGGAGGGCCGCTCTTGGAAATGCAAATGACACGCTCCGCGCACCCTGCCCCGCAGCGCGGCCGCCGCGGCCGCGAGCTCCTGCCGGCCGTCGCGCTCGCCCTGCCGCTGCTCGCGCTGGCCGGCGCCGGCGCCGCCGCCGGCTTCAGCGGCCTCTACGTCGCCAAGGCCGACACCCGCCTCTACAACCGCGCTTCGCAGGTGGTCCTGGTCCGCGACGGCGACCGCACGGTGATGACCATGGCCAACGATTTCCAGGGCAGCCCGCGGGAGATCGCGATGGTCGTCCCGGTGCCGGTGCTGCTGCAGCGCGGCCAGATCCACGTCGCCGACAAGGCGCTGATCGAGCACCTCGACGCCTGGTCGGCGCCGCGCCTGGTCGAGTACTTCGACCCCGATCCCTGCCGGCGGGAGATCGCGGACGGCGCGATGTTCAAGCGGCCATCGGCGGCGCCGGCCGAGGCGGCCGCGCCCGGCCGCGCCCGCAGCCTGGGGGTGAAGATCGAGGCCTCCTACACGATCGGCGAGTACGACATCCTGATCCTATCGGCGCGCCAGAGCGAGGGCCTCGAGACCTGGCTGCGCGAGAACGGCTACCAGGTGCCGCCGGGCGCCTCGCGGGTGCTCGGCAGCTACATCCGGCAAGGAATGCGCTTCTTCGTCGCCAAGGTGAACCTCGAGCAGCGGTCGAAGCTGGGCTTCTCCTACCTGCGGCCGCTGCAGGTGGCTTACGAATCGCCGCGCTTCATGCTGCCCATCCGGCTGGGAATGCTCAACGCCGCCGGTCCGCAGGAGCTGTTCATCCATGCCTTGACCCGGCGCGGCCGCGTCGAGACCACCAACTACCGCACGGTCGAGCTGCCCACCGGCGAAGACGTGCCGCTGTTCGTCAAGGACGACTTCGGCAGCTTCTACAAGGCGCTCTTCGATCGGCAGGTCGAGCGCGGAGAGATGCGGACCGTGTTCCTCGAATACGCCTCGGACATGAGCCGGTGCGACCCCTGCGCCGCCGACCCGCTGTCGCAGGAGGAGCTGCGCCAGCTGGGCGTCTTCTGGCTGGACGGCGGCGGCCTGGCTGCGCCGGCCGTGCGCCCCGCCCTGCCCGGCGGCGGCGGCTCCCGGAAGGGCTGGCGCCCGGGCGGCGGCGGCAGCGACATCTTCCTCACCCGCCTCCACCTGCGCTACGACGCGCCGCACTTCCCCGAGGACCTCGCCTTCCAGGAGACCGGCGACCGCGACAACTTCCAGGGCCGCTACGTGCTGCGGCACGCCTGGAAAGGCGGCGCCACCTGCGAGGCCGCCGCCCCTTACCGGCGCGAGCTGCGGCAACGGTGGGACCGCGAGGCCCGCAACCTGGCCGAGCTCACGGGCTGGAACCTCGACGAGGTGCGCCGGCGGATGATCCTCGACGTCGGCACGGCCGGCTCGGCGGCCGAAGAACCATGGTGGAAGCGGATGTGGGACCGGTGAAGTGAGCCGACCGGCGGGCGCTTCGGCGCGGGCCGGAAGCCGCGGGCCGTCAGTGCGGGCCGGAAGCCGCGGGCCGTCAGTGCGGGCCGGTGCCGAGGAGGAGGCGCAGGTGGGCGGCGCGCTCCTTGCGGTAGACCTCGAACTCCTGCCGCTGCTTGGGAGTGAGGATGTTCTCGATGCGGTTCTGCCCCTGTTCGATCACCGCCAGGACGCGCGGCCGCATCTGCTGCCAGATCGCCTGGGTCTCGCGGTGGGTGTCGGCGAGGATGGCGTCGAGCTGCCGCTGCTGGTCGGCGCTGAGGTCGAGCCGCCGGTGCAGCTCCTCCGCCATCCGCCGCCCCCCCGGATGCCCTGCCGCACCAAGATGCAAGCCGGCAGGGCGCCACGGCCGGTGCCAGGCGACGAGATTGGCGCCCAGCGCTCCCACGGCGACGCCGACCAGGAACAGCGCGACGACGCCGGCGACCGCCGAGGAGCGCCTCATCGCCTCGCGCACCGCGCCGGTCGGCTCACGGCCAGACCTCGGGCGACAGCGAAGACCAGGTGAGCAGCTGATCGGAGCTGGGCGGCTCGTCGAGCAGCGGCGACGGCGGCGCGGTTGCCGGCGCGGGCAAGCCCAGCAGGCCCACCCCGGCGAGGGCGAGCGCCAATCCCAGCGCCGCCGGCAAGGCGCGGAAGGCCGCCCAGCCGATCAGCTCCGCCGGACGCTTGATTCGCGCCAGGACGCGCGCCGGGAACCGGGGATCGAGCTCGATCGGCGGCTCCGCGAGGGGACCGGCCAGCGCCTGCCGCACCAGCTCGAGGCGGCGCGCAAACGCGGCGCAGTCCGCACACGACGCCAGGTGTCCGGCCACGCCGCCGGCGTCGCCGCGGACGCCGGCACCGCCGTCGCGGCCGGCCCCGGCACCGCTGGCCATCCGCCGCGACGCGGCGGCCGCGCCGGCCGGGTCGCACAGCTGCTCGCGCACCCGCCGGCACGCCCTGGCGCCGGCGGCCCGCTCATGTCGGAAGTTGGCGTCCATGTCTCAGCCCTCCTCGAGCACCCGCCGCAGCCGCTGGCGGGCGCGGTGAGCCCTCACCTTGACGTTCACCCGGCTCCAGCCGAGCCGTTCGGCGATCTCCGCCACTGACCAGCCCTCGGCTTCGAGCAGCACCAGCAGGAAGCGGTCGGCCGGCTGCAGGCCGGCAAGGAGCCGCTCGACCTCCAGCCGGGCGGTGGGGTCGGCGGCCGGCGCCGCGAGCGGTTCGCGCGGCTCCCGGTACTTCCCCGCCTCCGCCGGCGACGCACCCGGCCGGCGCAGGCGGTCGTAGGCGCAACGCAGGCACAGGCGCGTGAGCCAGTGCTCGAAGGGCGCCCGCGCGCTGTAGGTGCCGAGCTTGAGCCAGGCGCGCAGGAAGGTCTCCTGCGCCACCTCCTCGACGTCCTGCCGCTGGCGGAAGAAGCGGCCGGCGAGCCGGAACACGCGTCCCTGGTGGCGCCGCACCAGCACGGCGAAGGCCTCTTCGTCGCCGGCCTTGGTGGCGCGAATGAGCCTCGCCTCGTCGATGTCCGCGCTGTGGGCGTCGTGGGCGCCGCCGGCGTCGGAGGCGTCGGAGGCGTCGGAGGCGGTGTCGCCGCCGGCGGTCGGTTCGAACCCCATCAAAGCTTCCATGGCCTGCATGCCGGTGACTCCACCCCTACCCACTGAAAGACGGCCGGGGCGGTCCCGTGGTTACAGCAGCGCCGGCGAGCGGCCGGGCTCCGCTCCCGCGCCAGTCTACCGTGCTTCCGAGAGTCCAGCACCGCTCGCCGGCCAGTGGGCCGCCGTGCTCTCAGCGGACCGGCCCCCGGTCGCCGATCCTGGCCGGCGGGGCGCTGTAGGCCTCGTCCAGGGCCGCGACGTCGCGCTCCGAGTCGCCGAAGGAGAGCCCGTCGTCGAGGATCTGGCTCGCCAGCTCGAGGTTGGCCGAGACGACGGCGCCGCCGCCGCGCAGGTTGGCGTTTTCGAGCGCCAGATCGACCTGCGCCTCGATACGGCCGAGGTCGGAATCGACCTCCTTGAGCGTCTGCTGGCAGCGGTCGAGGTTCTGCAGCCGCTGCTCGAGGATCTTGCGGGTGGCCGACTGCGACTCGCGGAGCGCCGGCGTCACGCCGGGCGCCGCCAGGGCGCGGTCGAGGTCGGCCAGCTGCCGCTTCAGGTCGTCCTCCCTGACCTGTTCGCCCGACGCCAGCAGATGAAACCGGGCGACCAGCAGCTTCAAGTAGATCCACCTGAGCCGGGACAGCGCGTCGCGGCTGCTCTCGAGGCCGATCTCGGGCGCCTGCGCCTCCTGCTGCACCTGCAGCACGCGGGCGCACTTGTCGTCGAGCGCGGCGAGGCGCTTGCGCGCCGGCAGGTCGAGCCGCCGCACCAGCTCCTGGCGGTGGAGCTCGGCCTCGCCGGCCGCCGCCGAGAGCCGGCCGGCGTCCACCGCCCGCTGGAAGCGCGGGTTGGTGGCGAGGACGGTGAGTAGCAGCGCCTCGGCGGCGGCCGCGAGAAACCAGAATCCGGGGTTGGCGAGGCCGAGGATGGCGCAGCCGGCGACCAGCAGGACGTTGACCGGCACCCGTCCGAGGCCGGGGACGGTGACGCCGATCCAGAAAGCCGCCTTGACGTAATCGAGCATGGCGAAGCGCGGCCGGCGTGCCCCGATCTAGCGCCCCGGTCGGCGGCCCGCCGGCCCCGGCCGCCTAACGCGAGGCGTGGGCGCGCTCCCAGCCCGCCAGGAGATTATTGATCACCTCGGCCGGCGGCGGCTCGCAGACCGTGCCGAGGTCGACCCGCAGGCCGAACCGCTGGTAGTCGACGAAGGGGCTGCCGGCGAAACGCACCGGCACCGCCGGGTTGCCCGGCCGGAAGCCGTGGGCCAGCGACTGGCGCTGGATCGGCTCGGTGAGCAGGAAATCGAGGAACTTGCCCGCCGCTTCGCGCTGCTCCCGGCTGCTCCACGGCGTGTCGAGGATGTAGTAGGGGTTCTCGTTCCAGAGGTTGCGCTTGGGGTAGTCGACCCGCAGCTCGCCCCAGCGGCCTTCGGCGTTCTTGAGGTAGTCGATGGCAACGCTCTCGTAGACCACGACGGCGTCGAAGGCCGAGGGGCCGCGGAGCACCATGTCGCGCATCAGGTTGCCGGTCGAGTTGGTGAGCCCGCTGACCGCCCGCTCGAAGGACTGCTCCCAGCTGCTGAACCCGGGATCGAGGATGTCGGCGAGCGCCAGGCCGCGGGTCTTGCCGCGGAAGTCGTAGGCCATCAGCACCAGGGTCGCCAGGCCGCTGTTCGACTCGTTGGGGTGGGTGTGGCCGAGCTTGAACAGCCCCCACTCCGGTTTGCCGGCGATCGCCTCCCAGCCCGAGCCCTCGGCGAGCGCCTGCCCCAGGGTCTTGAAGGTGACCTCGTGGTACTTGGCGATGAAGGCGTCGTAACGCTCCTTCCACATCACGAAGACCATCGGCGACAGGGCCAGGTTCTCCTCGCGCTTGAACGGGCTGGCGTTGTGCTTGAGCTGCCATTCCTGCACGAAGACGTCCTTGTAGAGCGACGAGGCCGGGCTCCAGACGTGGATGCGGGTGTCGCCGGCGAGGACCGCCTGGGCCCCTTCCAGCGAGCCCATCGGAATCAGGTTCACCTTGACGTGCTTGCCGTCCGCGGTCTCGGCGAAGCGGGCGGCGGCCCACTGCAGCCAGCGTTCCTTCTCGGTGCCGTAGGCGATGCCGATCTCGACCGCGTTGCCGTCGCCGCCGCCGAAGCCCAGGAAGCCGCCGCCGTTTGCCGGGGCCGCCGGGGAGCCCGAGCCCGCCGGGCTCCCGGCCGCGGCGCCGGCAGCGCCGCTTCCGGCCGCCTGGCCGCCGCCTCCCGGGGCGCCGGCAGGCTTCTTGACCAGCAGCACCCAGGCGCCGTAGACGCAGCCGGCGACGAACAGCAGGATCACGATCTTGCCGAGAGCGGTGAGCTTGGGAGGCTGGGAATCGGTCATCGCGGACCTCGTGGAAACTCTAGAAGAACGTCGAGATCTCGCGGAAGACGCTGCGGATGTTCTCGGGCGTCCCGACGTAGAAGCGGGCGCCGGTCGCGGCGGCGATCTGCTCGAGCACCTGGCGGTTGGCGTCGCGGCCGTAGCCGATGGTGAACACCGGGATGTTCTGGGATTCGCTGCCGCCGCCGATCTTGGCCAGCAGGTCGCGCAGCTTGAGCGTGCTGTCGGTGTCCTCGCCGTCGGTGAGCACGACCACCGCCGAGATCTTTCCGGGCTCCCTGGCCGCCAGGCGGCGCTGATAGTCGTACGCCTCGGCGACCGCCTCGTAGAGCGCGGTGCCGCCGGACGCGAAGACCCCCCGCAGCGTCGCCAGCGCCTTGTCGCGGGCGTCGCGCAGCGCCACCCCCTGCGCCGCCCAGTCGAGGCGGTTGTTGAACGGCAGGAACGAGAAGGTGTCGTCGGCGTCGAGCTGGGTGATCAGCTGCTCGGCGCCCGCCTTGGCGTTCTCCAGCTTGTGCTCGTCGTTCATGCTGCCCGAGATGTCGAGCACCAGCGTGATCTGGGAGCGCTTCTTGTTCTGGTGCCACAGCTTGCGCACCGCGTCGATGACCTCGACCGGCGGCACCTCGAGCGTGGTCTGCGGCTGCTTGGGATCGACGCCGTGGGCGGCATCGAACGGTGCGGTCAGCGGCAGCTCGACCGCCGAGGGGCGGAAGCCGAACTGCATCGCCCGCTCCTGCTGCGGCCTGGCGAGCAGGTAGTCGATGTAGACCTTGGCCGCCTCGCGGTGCTCCGGGGTGACCCATTCGCGCTCGAC
>DATKFK010000038.1:0-7110 GCA_035544375.1 Thermoanaerobaculia bacterium | reverse complement strand
GGTTCGCCCCCGGCCCTTACCCAGGTGCTGCTGCTGGCCGCGCTGGGGGAGTGATGGACGAGCCAAGGCTCGCGAGGGGTGGGGGAGTAACGGTAGGGCGTGGGCCTCGCCGCCGACCTTTTCATCCCTGGAAGGAGGTTTTTTCCGATGAAGTTAGGGACCACGAACTGGCGGTGGGCAGCGCTCCTGGCCCTCCCGCTCCTCTTCCCGGGCCACGGCGCTTCGCAGCCGGCCGGAAGCCTTCAGGCTCCGGGCGCCGCTGGCGCCGCCGACCCCGCGGGCCGGCGCCAGGCCCTGCTGCAGGTGGAGGAGGAGTGGCTGGGGGCGCGGGATGCGGCGACGCTCGAACGCATCCTTGGCGACGATTTCGTCCATCCCGTGCCGCAAGGCTACTTCCTGAGCAAGGCGGAGCACATCGCCTGGTTCGTCAAGCATCTCCCCCCGCCAGGCCTGTCGCAGCGCTTCGAGAACCTGCGGACCCGCATCTACGGCACGGTCGGTATGGTGAACGGAGAGGTGGTCGGGAGCCAGGCCGGCGGTCAGGTGCAGAGGACCCTTTTCACCGACGTCTTCGCCTGGCGGGCTGGCCGCTGGCAGGCGGTCAATTCGCAGGAGAACGCGGTCGAGGCTTCGCTTCGCTGACGGTAGGACGCAAGGGGGGACATCGATGGACTACGTGAACCTGGGCCGCACCGGACTCAAGGTCTCCCGCATCTGCCTTGGCTGCATGAGCTACGGCAGCCGCGAATGGCGCGACTGGGTGCTGCCGGAAGAGGAGAGCCGCCCGTTCATCCGCCGGGCCCTCGAGCTGGGCATCAACTTCTTCGATACCGCCGACATGTACTCGCGGGGCGCCAGCGAGGAGGTGCTGGGCCGGGCGCTCGGCGACTTCGCCGAACGCGACCAGGTGGTCATCGCCACCAAGGTCTTCTATCCGACCGGCGACGGCCCCAACGACCGCGGCCTGTCGCGCAAGCACATCCTCGCCGCGATCGACGGCTCGCTGCGCCGCCTCGGCACCGATTACGTCGACCTCTACCAGATCCACCGCTGGGACACCGTGACGCCGATCGAGGAGACGCTGGAAGCCCTCAACGACGTGGTGCGCTCCGGCAAGGCCCGCTACCTGGGCGCCTCGAGCATGTACGCCTGGCAGCTCGCCAAGTCGCTCCACCTCGCCGAGCGGCGCGGCCTCTGCCGCTTCGTGTCGATGCAGAACCATTACAACCTGGTCTACCGCGAGGAGGAACGGGAGATGCTGCCGCTGTGCCGCGAGGAGGGGCTCGGGGTGATCCCCTGGAGCCCCCTGGCGCGCGGCTTCCTGGCCGGCAGCCGGCGCCGCGGCGAGGGCTTCGGCGACACGCGCCGCGCCCACAGCGACGACTTCGCCCAGAAGATGTATTACCAGGACTCGGACTACGACGTCGTGGAGCGGGTGGCCGAGGTGGCCACCCGCCGCGGCGCGGGGCCCGCCCAGATCGCCCTTGCGTGGCTGCTGCACCAGCCGGGCGTCACCGCTCCGATCGTCGGCGCCACCAAGCTCGAGCACCTCGAGGACGCGGTGGCGGCGCTCGGCATCCGCCTCGGCCAGGACGACCTCGCCGCCCTGGCCGAACCCTACCGGCCGCACCCGCTGCTGGGCTTCCGCCAGCAGCAGCAGACTTAGAGCCTCACCGGCTGTAGCTCTCCGCACCCTGGAAGTGCAGCGAAACGTAGGGCTCGTCTCCGACCACCCAGCTGTCGTGAGGCACCGGCGGAATGTGGAACAGCGAACCGGCCGCAAGCTCCATCTGCGTGCCGTCGCTCATCGCCACGACGGCGCGGCCGGAGATCACCATCCCCACGTGCTCCACCTCGCAGAGCTCCGTTGCGGCCAGGGGACGGACATGCGTCGACCATCGCCACCCCGGCTCGTAGCTGGCGCGGCCGATGGTGAGCCCCCCGAGCCGCACGGTCTCGAAGCGGCCCTTTTCAAAGATGCGGGTCTCGTCGGGGTGCTCGAAGCGCTTGAGAATGACCTCGGTCGTCATCGGTCTTCCTCCTGCACGGGGACCAGCAGCTCGCTGCGCATCAGGCTCACCGCCTGGCCGGCGAGGTGGACGCGGTCGCCGGCGACGCGGACCCGCAGCGTCCCGCCGCGCGGCGATGCCTGGAAGGCGGCGAGCTCCGTCTTGCCGAGCTTGGCGGCCCAGTAGGGTCCGAGCGCGCAGTGAGCCGAGCCCGTCACCTGGTCCTCGTAGATTCCCATGGCCGGAGCAAAGAATCGGGAGACGAAGTCGTAGCCGGCCATCGAACCCGCGCCGGCGTCGAGTGGGGCAGCGCGGGCGGTGACGATCACGCCGCGAGCAGGCGCCAACACCGCCGGAAGCCGCTGGAAGTCCGGCGCGATGGCACGCACGGCGCGCTCGTCGGCGACCTCGACGAGGACATGAAGGCGGTTGCGGCCGATCCAGCGTGGCGTCACTCCCAGGGCCTCTGCCAGCCCTGGCCGGTCTTCCTCCATGGCGACTTCCGCCGGGAAATCGAGCTCGATCCATCCTGCCGCGAGCTGGCGGGCATACAACGCCCCGCTCGCGGTCAGGAACCGGATCGGCTCGCCCGGCCGCGCCCTGGCGCTCTGCCACAGGACGTGTGCGCTCGCCAGGGTGGCGTGGCCGCACAGCTGGGACTCCCCGCGCACGCCGAACCAGCGCAGGCGGAAGCTGTCCGCCGCGCCCTCGCTGGCGACGAACGCGGTCATGGGCAGATTGAGCTCCTTGGCCAGGGAATGCATCCAGGAGTCGTCGCGCGGCTGCGGCAGCAGGCAGACGGCGGCCGGGTTGCCGGCGAAAGGCAGGTCTGTGAATGCGTCCACGTGGTAGAGGTCCATGATGCCGATTCTCCTTGAAAAAGGGGCCAGGTTTGACTGGGTACCTGATTGTAGTAGTACAATTATGGGCTCTGTCTGTCAAGGATGACACTAGACCCGACGAGAAACGTTCGTCAAGTAGTACAATAGGCTATGACAATGTGGAAGCCCTGGTTGGCAGGTTCCTCGGGTCCTCTGTACCGCAGGGTGGCCCTGGCCCTGCAGGAGGACATCTCGGCCGGACGCCTGCCGGCAGGCGCGCGCCTGCCCACCCATCGCGAGCTGGCTCGCGCCCTGAAGACCACGGTCGTGACGGCCAGCCGCGCCTATCGCGAGGCCGCCGACCGCGGCCTGGTGCGAGGAGACGTCGGACGCGGAACCTTCGTGGCGCCCGCTGCCGCCGGCGGCGCGTCCCTACCGGCCGCCCCGGACCTCGTCGAGCTGACCGCCAACTTCGTGTCGGTCCGCAGCGGCCTCCCCGATCCCCCGAGGCAGGCGTCCGCCGGGGGCCGCCAGTTCTGGGAGGAGCTGGAGCGGCGCTACCCCCCTGGCGGCAGCCCCGAGCACCGCAGCGCCGGCGCCGCCTGGGTGCGGCGAGGCTCCTGGGCGCCCCGTGCGGCGGAGGTCGTGGTCACCAGTGGCGCGCAGCACGCGATTCTGGTCGCTCTGGCAGCGCTGGCGCGCCCGGGCGACGTCGTGTACGCGGAGGCCCTGACCTACCCGGGGATCAAGGCCGCCGTGCGCACCCTGGGGCTCGCGCTCCGAGCGGTGGCCATCGACGAGCAGGGCCTGGTGCCCGCGGCGCTTGCCGAGCAGTGCGCAGGCCAGCGGGGTGGCGTGGTCTTCTGCCAGCCGTCGCTGCACAACCCGACCTCGGCGGTCATGTCCGAAGCGCGAAGGCAAGAGCTGGTGGCCTTGGCCCGGCAGCGCGAGATGATGGTGATCGAGGACGCCGCCTACGAGTTCATGCTGCCCGACCCGCCGCCGGCGCTCGCGGCGCTCGCTCCCGAGCGCACCTGCTACATCGTCAGCTGCGGGAAGGCGTTCGTCCCGGGGCTGCGCGTCGGCTACCTGGTCTCACCCGAGCAGCTGGTTCCGAGGCTGCAGGCCGAGGTCGCCGCGACCGGCCTGGTCGCCGCGCCCACCCTCCTCGACCTGGCCACCCGCTGGATCGTCGATGGCTCGGCCGGCGGCATTGCGGCAGCCAAGCGGCAGGAAGCGCGGCGCCGCCAGGAGATCGCCAGGGCGGTGCTCGGCGGCTCGAGGTACGCCTCCCATCCGGCCAGCAGCCATTTATGGTTGACCCTGCCTGCTCCCTGGCGCGTCGAGCCCTTTGTCGAGGAAGCGCGCCGGCGCGGAGTGGCGGTCAACCCGGCAGCCCCCTTCGCCATCGATGCCGCCACGGTCCCCGCCGCCGTCCGCATCTGCCTGGGACCGGTCGTCGAGCGCGACCTGCTCGCCGAGGCCCTCTCCCGCATCGCGCAGATCCTCGCGGCGCCCCCGCCCCCGGAGGAGCCCGTGGTCTGAGGGTCGCCCGCGGGTCAGCTCAGCGAGTCAGCTCAGTTGAGGGAGTCCCACGAGCAGGAGCCGCCGCCGCAGCAGGCCCCGGTGCCGCAATCGGGTGCCTCGCAAGCGGACATCGACTCGGACGAGCCGCCGCCGGTGGCGAAGGTAGAGAACTGCTTGTCGAGCGCCGCCGCGCCGCAGCCGGTGCAGGCCAATCCCTCGGCGCCCTCGCCGAGCCGCTGCAGGACCTCGAACTGGTTGCCGCAATCGCGGCAGCGATATTCATAGAGGGGCATGATCGATCCTCCTGGCGCCTGGTCAGGCAGCACCATCGTACACCTGCCGGATTCGATCCGACATCCGGTGCTTTTCGCCCCTGAATTTCGCTCGACCCTCTTGACAAGCTTTTTCGGGCTCCTGTGCGGAAATTCTCAGGTCTGCGCTGGAAGGGCATTCGGCCGGCCCGTGGAGGGGCGCAGGGGCCCGTTCTCGCGGCGAGCCTCCTGGACCCCTTCGGCGACCGCCGATCGGCGCTGCCGCGGCCGCCAATGAGCTGAAAAATCATGGGTTTACAATGGCCGGCAGGGGGAGGAAAGATGATCATCGGCGAACCGGTGCAGGAGGCAGGTCACGATATCCCGGCGACGGTTGGCGGCGCAGATTTCGCGCAGCTCGAGGCGCTCGGCGAGCGCATCGCCGAGCTGGCGGCGCAGATCTCGGCCGCCACCTATGAGCTGCTGGCAATGCTGCGCGACTTCGACGAGCGTGCCGGATGGAACAGCGGGTTCCATTCATGTGCGCACTGGTTGTGCTGGCGGGTGGGGCTCGACCTTGGCGCGGCGCGCGAGAAGGTGCGCGTGGCGCGCGCGCTCGGCGCCTTGCCGCTGCTCTCGGCGGCCATGCGCCGCGGCGAGGTCTCCTACTCGAAGGTTCGCGCCCTCACCCGCATTGCCACGCCGGCCAACGAGCAGGAGCTGCTGCGATTCGCGCGTGCGGGAACCGCCGCTCACGTCGAGCGGCTGGTGCGGGGCATGCGGCGCGTCGACCGGATCGCCGCGGGGGATGACGAGAAGCGCCGTCACGCAGCGCGGTACCTGCGGGCCTACACCGACGAGGACGGCATGGTGGTGCTGACCGGGCGCCTCGCGCCAGAAGCTGGCGCGGCGTTGCTGCGTGCCCTGGACGCCGGAGCCGAGGCACTCTACGGGCCACGCTGCGGCCCGCCGCCAGGCGCCGCGCAGGAGCACGAGGCAATGGCAGAGGAGACTTCTGCGGAGCAACGCCGCGCGGATGCCCTGGGCCTGGTGGCCGAGAGCGCCCTCGCCTCGGGCCTCGATCCCGGCAGTCGTGGCGACCGCTACCAGGTGGTGGTGCACGTGGATGCCGAGGTGCTGGCGGCAGGCGCCGAGGGCGGTTCGTCCTGGCTCGCGGACGGCACTCACGTTTCCGCGGAAACGCCCAGGCGGCTGGCCTGCGACTCGGCGCGGGTGGTGATGCGGCACGCCGCGGACGGCCAGGTGCTCGACATCGGCCGCCGCACCCGCGCCATCTCGCCCGGCCTGCGCCGCGCCCTCGAGCATCGCGACGGCGGCTGCCGCTTCCCGGGTTGCGGCAGGAGGTTGTGCGACGCCCACCACGTGAAACCCTGGGCCGATGGCGGCTCGACCAGCCTCGCCAACACGCTGCTGCTCTGCCGCCGCCACCATCGCGCCGTGCACGAGGAGGGATTCTCGATGGAGCTGGCGCCCAACGGCGAGGCGCGCTTCTATCGACCCGACGGCCGGCCGCTCGCGGAGGCGCCGGCGCCGGCGCTGCCGCTGCCGACGGCGGAACCCGTCACTGCTCTGATGGCGCGACTCGAATGCCAGGGGGTGGCCGTGGATGGCCGCGCCACGCTGCCCGATTGGTGGGGTGGGCCAGTCGACTATGCCTGGGAGATCGATTGGCTGCGGTCACAGCGGTCGCACGGCGGCCGGTGCCCGGCATCCGCTGCCGGGTGACGGCTCGGCTCATTTGATCTCGTGGGAGGAGCGCACGCTAGATCGACCGTGCCCGCAAGTGCGCTGGCGCGCGCTCGGCTTGCGGGAGGTGGCCGAGTGGCTGCACGATCCCTTCCTCACCCGGCGGTGGCGCCGATCTCCACCTTGACCGCGGCGCGGCCCAGGTAGACCTCGTCGCCGGATTCGAGGCGGACGCCGCGGCGATCGTGGCGGCTGACCTCGATCGAGCGGCCGGCACGGAAGAGGAGGGTGCCCGAGGCGCTGCCTTCGTCCCGCACCCAGTAGGCGTTGGTATCGGGGTCCCAGGCGATGCGGGCGTGCTCGCGGGAGACCGTCTGCTCGATCTCGCCCTCTTCGAGGAAGGCCACGTCGTTGCGCCGCTGGACCCTGCCGCCGGCGTCGAGGACCTCCTCGAGGCGCCCCAGGAAAATGCGGTCGGCGGCGAAGTCGTAGGCGTCCCGCAGCGCCTTGCCCTTGAGGACGGCGAGGCGGAGGAGCGGCCGGACGGCGCGCGCCGGCGGCTTGACTTCCCCTTGGGCTGCCTTGCGGAAAGCGATGGCATAGCGGCGGTCGCCGAACTCGGGACCGCCCTGCTCGGTCACCTCGACCGGGACCGTGAGACCTTCCGGGAAGCGGGCGCCGGCTGCCTTCAGACGCTCCCTGACCTCGCGCTCCAGGTCCCATCCTTCGTGAGCGATGGCCTGCAGGCGCGACGTCTCCTCGGGCGCCGAGGCCAGCAGCCTGACCTCCACCCGG
>DATKFK010000037.1:0-2732 GCA_035544375.1 Thermoanaerobaculia bacterium | reverse complement strand
GCCGAGAGCTACGAGTCTCTCGACCGCGCCATCCTGCTGTTCGAGCGCGCCACGGCGCTCGACCCGACCTACGCGCGCGCCTTCGTGGAGCTGGGCGCCGCGTACGTCACCAAGGCCGACTACCTGGTCTCGCCGGAGCTGCTCGAGCGGGCCCTCGAGCCCTTGCGCCGCGCCATCGAGCTGCGCCCGGAGTCGGCCCGTCCCTGGCGCGAGATGGGCATGACGCTGGTGTCCCTGGGCCGGGACGAGGAGGGCCTCGCAACCATCGACCGCGCCCTCGCCCTGGCCCCCGAGGATCCCACGGTGCTGGGCGGGAAGGCCCGCGCCCTCTTTCTGGCCCGTGCCGACTTCGCGCAAGCCGCCGTCCTGTTCGAGCGGGCGCTCGAGAAGAACCCTCACGCCGGCTGGTACTGGCTGCAGCTGGCTCACTGTTACGCCCTGCGGCGCGACCTGCAGCGGGGCGAGGCGGCGGCGCGCCGCGCGGTCGAGCTGCAAGAGGCATTTCTTTCCGGCAGCGAGGGAGCGCACGTCATCGGCGCATCCATGCGTTTGGGGCACCTGGCTGCCCTGGCAGGGCGCCACGGCGAGGCGGTCGGCCACCTGCAGCGGGAGCTCGCCTTCCTGCAACGCGTCGAGCACGCCTTGCGCAGCCGGATCGCCATCGAGCTCCACATGCGCCTGGGCGGTGCGCAACTGGCGCTCGGCAATCGCGAGGAGGCCGGCGCGGAGCTGGCCATCGCGCTCGACGCCTTCGAGCGCCGCGTCGGCATGGGCGCCGACGACCCCTACACCCGCTTCTACGCGGCCGGCGCCCAGGCCCTGCGCGGCGACGCCGGCCACGCCCTCGACTACCTCGAAAAGGCGGCCAAGGTGCGCCGGGCCTTCACCCTCGAGCGGGCCAGGATCGAGCCGGAGTTCGACAGCCTGCGCGGGAACCCGCGGTTCGAGGAGCTGCTGCGCGGCGGTTGAGGGGGCCGGGCGGGCGCTGTTTCACGCTCAAGCGCGAAGCTGCATCTCGTGGAGATTGCTGTATGATTGGCGGCGAAGCACTCTCTTGAGATTGGCCCCCCAAGGGGGCTCCAAGCGTCCTGTCGTCGCCGGCGGAGCGGTGGGCTCGCCCGCGGCGCTCGCGTCGCGGCCGCGTCGCATGCGGCTGCGCCCTTTTCAACTGCCCTGGGAAGGATGAGGAGAGCTAGATGAGGATCAGGACAACGAGTCGTTTCAGCCGTCGAATCAGCCTGGCGATCGCGGCGGTCGTGCTGCTCGCCGCCGCCGCGCCGGGCGCCGCTCCGGCGCAGGTGCCGTGCCCGGCCAACCCGGCCTGGGTGACCAACCCCAGCAACCCCAACTTCATCAACGACCCCGACACGCTTTGCGGCTTCTATCAGTATGCCTGGCAGATCTTCCTCTACCACATGGCGCCGGCCAGCGCCAAGGGCGGCGCGCCGACGACGGCCAACGCCGCAAAGGCGAGCCCGCTCCGTTTCGAGACCCTGCCCTCCTTGAGCGAAACGGTCGGCCTGACGGCTGCCGTCAAGCCGAGCTCGCGGCTCGGACCCCAGACGACTTTCCACGACCCGCGAACCGGCAGGGACCGCGTCTTCCAGGTGCGCGGCTCCGAGCCGGTCAAGAACATCGAGCAGGCTGGATCGAATGGCGTGCTGGTCGATCAGAACGGCAACGTGACCTATTACGAGCAGTTCCTCAATCCGCTGTCCAAGGGCTTCTTCAGCGCCTGCAGCATCTCGATCGCGAAGTGCGAGAGCGCCCCCGCGGCGCAGCCGCTGCGCTTCCCCCCCGGCGCCATGGAGCTCAAGATCTCCTACCGCGTGCTGACCTCGGGCACGCCGAACGCGAACACGTACGTCACGGTCCCCAACGTGCCGGTCTACAACCCCCAGGTCAAGGATCCCAAGACCGGCAAGTACGGCGTCGTCCAGGTGGTCAACCTCGGCCTGGTCGGCTATCACCTCGTGTTCTCGACGTCTCACCATCCCGAGCTGATCTGGTCGACGTTCGAGCACGTGGACAACGCTCCTGACGGCCCCTGCACCGGCCCGACGACGCCGCCCGCACCTTTCACGGCGTGGGCGTTCAACAACCGCGCCTCGACCGACTGCTCAAAGATCAACAACTTCCCTTCCGGCCAGCAGCCGCCCTACCCGGTCACCCAGGCCTTCCGCAACTGGCTGTTCGGCAGCATCCCCAAGACCCAGAACGGCGACTCGAACACGGCGACGCTCCAGGCCCTCAACAAGAACGTCCTCGGCATCCTGCCGTCGAGCTCCGTCCTCAAGTACTACTTCCTGGCGGGTGGCGTTTGGACCAACGGGACGCTGCCGGCGAGCATGAGCAACGAGGTCGGCGGCCTGTACCTTGCCAACGCCACGCTCGAAACCTTCACCCAGACCCCGAACCCCAACACCTCGGGGAACATCGACTGTTTCAGCTGTCACAACACCGGATCGACCGGCAAGCCATCGTACGGCGTGAGCCACGCCGCCGGCACCAACTCGACGAGCAGCTGCCCTTACAGCACCACCCTGCCCGCGGCCTGTCAGGCCACGCAGAAGATCCCCCCGGCGCACTGACCGGACTTCCTTTCGATTCTTCTACGCAAGTGGTTGCAATGAAAGGCGTTCCAGCCAGTGCGACTGGCTGGCTACTGTCTACGCTTGGCGTCCGGCTGAGCTTAGAGAGATACCGCGAGCAGGGTGAGTGCTTTCTGCTGA
>DATKFK010000036.1:0-18936 GCA_035544375.1 Thermoanaerobaculia bacterium | reverse complement strand
CTACGAGTCCCGCTACTGCACTTTTGCGGTGCCCGACAACTGGGTGCCGCAGCCGCCGTTCGGCTACGCGGAGCCGGGAGACGACGAAGGCCGGCTGAGCGCGCAGGCGCTGGAGCGCTGGCTCCCCAAGGCCACCACCGCCGCCGCCCACGCCGCGCGGCTAAAAGAGCTGCTGCCGGCCCTCTATTCAGCGTTCGAGCTGGTGGGCGAAGGGCGGTTCCCTGCGGCGGCGGCGCCGTCTCCGGGCGCCGTGACAGCGCGGGGTGGGTGGACGTCGAAGGCAGCGGCTGCGGCTGCGGGGAACCCGGCTGCCGAAAGCGGGCGCGAAGGGGGAGAGGGGCGCTTCCTCACCTTCAAGTACCGCAACGGCGACCACGAGGCAGCGATCGCGCGGGTGATCTACCTCCTGCGCGGCCCGCTGGCCTGCGAGCTGACGCTTTCCGGCAGCGTGGCCGCGAGCCCGGAGCGCGACCGGGAGCGGCTGTGGGACGGTATCGCCAAGACGTTCTCGCTGCGCGGCTTGGAGCTCTTGAGCCGGTTGGAGCTGGGGCGGCCCCTGTTCAGCGAGGGGCTGCAAGCCGCAATCCTGGCGGGGCCGCGCCGGCAACCCACAGCGATGCAGAAGTTCCCGCGCGCCGGTGTCGCCTTGCCTCCCCCCGCGGGATGGGAGGTGGCCGAGGAGGAAGGCGACGCGGTCTTGCGCCGCAATGAAGCCGAGATCCGTCTGCGGCGGCCGGTCGGCGTAGCCGGCGGCGACGGCAACGCCGGCGCCTGGTTCGCTTGGCGCATGAGACAGTTGCAAGACAGCGCGGGCCTCGTGCTCGGCTGCGAGCGCGGCAAGCTCGCCGGAGTCCCCTACGCCGCGGTGCTTCACGACGAGAAGGCACAGACCCGATCCTGGAGCACGGCGGCGGCGCGGCGCACCCTCGAGCTCTTCCGCGGTACGCAGCCGCCGCAATGGTGGGCGCTGCGCGCCCACGAGTCGGCGATGCCCGACCTGCGGCCGGTGCTCGAGCAGCTGGTCGCCGCCGCCGAGACTCTGCCACCCGAGGAGTGGCAGTTGAAGCTCGCCGAGCCCTGGATCGACTTCACGCTGGAAGGGCCGTGGCAGGCGGCGAGCCCCGGGCTCTATGCAACCCTGACGGAGCGGCAGCCGCTCTTCGCCCACCTGGCAAGCGCCGAGAGCAAGCTCGCGCTGGCGACGTTGCGGCCCCAGGCCGTCGCCTCGCTGCGCCGCGGCGCCGCCCTCGAGCGGGTCGATGCCGAGAACGAAGTCCTCGGCGAATGGCGCGGGTACCCGGCGTTGCGCTACTCCCTGGACGGTGCCTCGCGGCGCGCTCCGGCGGTGAGCGTGAGAGCCGTCTGGCTCGCCCCCGAACGGCGTCTTTACAGCCTCTACGTACAGGGAGCGGGGGCCAACGTGGCCGATCCGCTCTTCCTTGGACTGCTCGAGGCGATCCGCCTGCCGCGGTGAGCGGCGACGGGAACGGCGCCTTCGACCCGGATTGACTCGATCCATGTTCCAGCTCCGCGACGAGCACGTCGCCGCCCTGCGCCGGCACGCATTCACCACCGCCCTCGGCAACAGCTTCCGCGAGGCCGGCCTGGAGCCCGAGACGGAGGCCGAGAGCGGCGATCTGCTGGCCCGCGATGCGGGAGGGAGGCAGACCCGCATCAGTTTCGACGAGCAGGGTTTCATCGGCGGCGTCACCAGCCCTCTCGGCCGCACCTGGCGCATGCGCAGCGACCGTGAGGGCCGTCTTGAAGAATCCATCTCTCCAAGCGGTTTGCGCCTGCGGTTGGATCGCGACGAGCAGGGCCGAGTGCGCAGCATGGTCCGTGGGGGGCGCGAGGTCTGCAACCTCGACTACGACCGCCGGGGAGCGTTGGCCAAGATCGCCTACCCCGACCAGACTGCGCGGACGATTGCGTACGACGAGCAGGGCCGCATCGCCGCGCTCGGCGATCGGCGGGGCGCCACCGAGGTCTTCGATCACGATTCGCGGGGCCTTTTAAAGGCGATTGGCGACGGCAACGGCCACCAGGTCCGCTTCGTCTACATGGGCTGGAACCGGCCCTCCCAAGCGGTCTATCCGGACGGCAGCCGTGAGTCCTACCACTACAACCCGGAGGGCCGGGTCGATCGCATCGAGGCGGGCGCCGAGCCGGTCGTGGACATCGCGTATGACGGCGAGGGGCGGCCTGTCACCATGGCATTCGGCGACGGCGAGACCGTCGCCCTCGTCTATGACGACGCCGGGCGTGTCGTCCAGGCGAGCTGTGGCGAGACCGAGGTCCGCTACACCTACGACGCGCAAGGCAAGGTGGTGCGCGAGGAGCAGGGCACCGACGTCGTCCAGTACCTCTACGACACTCAGGGCATCTTCGTCGGCATGACCTACCCGACCGGCGAGCGAGTGTCGTTCACCTACGACGACGACTTCCGACCGGCCGTGGTGACAGATTGGAACGGCGGCCTCCACCGTTTCACCTACGGCCGGGACGACCGCTCCACAGCAAGGGAATCGCCCGGAGCCGTGAGGACGGTGACCCGCCTGACCGAGGCCGGCCTGCCCCAGGAAATCGTGGTCAGCCGCGGCGCCGGGCGAGGCGGCGAGCTGTTCTCGCTACGCATCGGCCGCGACGCCGAGGACCGCGTCCGTGAGACCGACGACTCAGAGTTTGGCCAACGCCTGTACTCCTACGACGCCGAAGGCCAGCTCTTGGCGGTGCGCGCTGACCCGGTAGAGAGCAGCGAGACGTTCGCCTACGACGCGGCGGGCAACCGCACCGCGAGCAACGGCCAAGGCGCGGCCTTCAACGCCCTCAACCAGCTCGTCCGGCAAGGTGCGACTCAGTGTCGTTATGACGCGCGCGGCAATCTCGTCTCGCAAACCATGGCCGAGGGAGAGTGGAGTTACGCCTGGAGCCGTCGCAACCTCCTGGTGCGCGCCCAAGGTCCGGGCGGGCTCGAAGTCACCTTCGGCTACGACGCCTTCGCGCGGCGAATCTGGAAGCGGAGCGGCGAGACGACCGTTCGGTACATCTGGGCCGGCGAGCACCTCCTTCGCGAGATCACCCGCGTCGGACCTCGTACCAGCGTCCAGGACTACCTCTACCTGCCGGGTACCGGCACGCCCTTGGTAACCCGCCTAGACGGCCGGGTCTTCGCCTTCCACACCGACCACCTCGGGACCCCGCGCCGGATCACCGATGACACTGGCCAGGTCGTCTGGTCTGCCGACTACGCCGCCTTCGGCGCTGCGCAGGTCAAGGTGGGGCGCATCGGCAACCACCTCCGCTTCCCCGGCCAGTACCACGATTCTGAGACCGGTCTTCATTACAACCGCTCCCGCTACTACTCACCCGCCCTCGGCCGCTACCTCTCCCGCGACCCCGTCGGCTTCCTCGGCGGCCTCAACCTCTACCTCTACGCCGGCAACGACTCCATCAACGAATCCGACCCATTGGGCCTATCTTGGTGGGGTGTTGGCCTTGCGATTGTCGCTTCCATCGTCGTCGTTGTCACGGCTCCTCTGTGGCTCCCCGCCGTTGGGATCGTGGTCGTCGACGGCCTTGCCGCCACCATCGTGACCGACGTCGCCGCAGGCGCCGTGGGCTTCGGCCTCAACCAGGCACTGAACGAACAGAACTTTTGCTTGACCTGCATATTGAAGGCAGCGGCTATAGGTGCCATAGTACAGCCGCTCGCGGCTGCGCTTCTTGGAGCGGTGGCCGGCGGCCTGATACGATTCCTTCCCAAGGCTGTGGCTACGGCCCCAGCGGCGAGCACTGCCGCAGAAACAACAGCCTCAAGCATGGTGGATGCTAACCGGGCCTTAGCTCTCGATTTCTACACGAATCAAGCTGGCTTCTCCGAAGCTAAAGCACTCCAGCACATGGAAGGCATCGATTTTACGCAGCCTGTAACGGTCGAACATCTCGACCTGAATACGAGTCTGCAACAATATGTCCGGCCGGATGGCGATCTTGGGAACTATTTTGCACCGGTGGGCACGCCGCCCCTTCAATCCGGGCTGACTGTCACAAACCAGACGCTCGGAGTGTTCCAAAACTCGACCGAAGGTGTCGTTTCTCTGAAATCGATTGCGGCTCCCGATTACTTATACCCCCCTGGCGCTGTGCTTCCTGGTTCAGGCGCGGGTGGCGGGGTGCAGTACTTCATCCCCAATAGCTCGGCGTTTACCCCCGTACCGCCATAGACGATTCTGGAGAGATAAAATATGAAGGGACCTTTTGATTTGGGAACGCTCGGCACTCCTCTTCCACCACCTTCGCCGGGAAGCTGGGAGCGAAATAGGTTGTTTCGCGGCAGGAGATATCGAGTAACCAAGCCATTCCTAGATTCGGATGGCGATGAACACAAGATGGGCGAAGAGTGGGAATTTCTTGGAACATTGTTCTCTAAGTTTGACGACGAACTAACTATTTGCGTCAAAAGGGATGATGGCCGAGAGTGGGCGATACCTCTGGTGTGGAAGAAAGGGAGGCAGTGGCAAGTGCTTGAAAACTGGAATTACTACTTCGAACCAATCTGAGTGCTCGAGTTGGTCGATGACCGTTCGGGGCACTATCAGCGCCCCCCGGAGACGCCAACGGCCAGACCACCGGCTACGGCTACGACGAGCTCGACCGGTAGGTGACGGCGAGCTATCCGTAAGCGTTCGGCCAACCGCCCCCCATGACTACGAGGGTGGCGCCGCTCAGCGAGATGGAGAGTCGGCCGCCGCCTAGGTCGCCGGCCCGGCCTCGTGGAGTTGGTCGGTGGGGTGGGCGGTTGGTCGCGTTAATTAGGCATTCTCCCGCGTCGCGCCCACCGGGCCTACAATTGGCTCCGGAGGAACGTGATTCCACGGTCACATTCTAGAGGGAATGCATAGGCCAGTACCGGTCCAAAAAACTCCGCAAGCTCCTTGCGGTTACAGCTGCCAAGGAATGTCGGGAGCACACGGGGATCGTAATAGCGGAAGTAAAAGGGGGCGCCTTCGGGGCTCTTGACAGTCAAAAACTTACGGAGGTGCGTTCGCACCGTCTTCAAATCCGCAGGGGTGGCGACGAAGATTCCCCATGGCTCGGCCCAGACCGCGGACCTCAGCCAGTCGAGCAACGGCGGATCGACGGCGGCGACGTAGGGCGCGACGGCGAGAACCTTGGGATCGACGTTTCCGCGATAGAGACAGGGGGCGAGGTCGGGACCGAGACCCTCGACCTTGGCGAGTATCGCGGGAGAGGCGCAGGCGTCCAGTACCGCATAGAGCTTTTTCTCCGCGGCCAGACGGGCGAGATCCTGGAAGGTTCCGGGTAGGGTCTCGACCTGGCTGGCCGCTGCCGGCATGGGTGCACCTCTCTCAGCCGAGCTTCACGAACGGAGCGCCAGTCGATTGTGCCTGGCTCATGCAGTCCTTTGGCACCGTGGGACCGCCTCCCCCGCCCCCGCCGGAGCCTTCGGCTCCCCCGTCGCCGATCAGGACCGTGAAGCAGCCGAGGATGATCGTGCCGCCGTGGACGGTCATGTCGCCCATGCGCGCGGCGGGCAGGCCTTCGATGAGGACGGTGGGGGCCCCGGGCGGGGCGATGAAGTCGGGGGGGCCGACACAGACGGCCATGTCGCTGACGCGCGCCGCGGGCAGGTCGCCGATGAGCACGGTCGGCGCCCCAGGGTCCGAGATCGGGCCGCCGACGTGCGGGACCACCCCGGTCACCATCGGGCAGACATGCGTGTCTAGAAGTCGGGCCGCTGGCGCGCCCATTTCGGCTCCTCCATGGTTGCTTCACGGGCGAACTGCAACGATTCTACCAGGTGGGAGGCTGCTCGGAGCCCTGGAACCCCGGACTTGATCCAGGTATACTTCAGCAAAGACGTTAGCAGGATGCGCGGGGCGGGGCGCCCGCCCGAGGAGGCTTTGGACTATGTGGTGGCATACCGGAGACCCCTTTCAGGCCTTGGATACTCGGGAGGTTCGCAAGTGCCAGATCGTGCCCGGAGCGGGGGGGGCGATCAGCTCGGTCGTCGGGGCGAAGATCTCGTTCCTGCTCGAACGGGGCAGCCCGGGAGCGGGCGTGATCGAGGCCCACTGCGACCTCGGCACCTTCGGGGAGAACTTCGCCCCCGACAAATCGAAGGAGACGGCCCGCAGATCGGGCCCACGCAACGCCGCGATCTATCCCAAGTCGTTTCCTGCGGACTTCCAGCGGTCGGCAAAGGGCTGAGGCCTACTCGTCTCTGCCAAGGAGCTTGGAGAACCAGCCCTTCTTCTTGACCTTGATGGGCTGCTCGGCGCTGCCCAGCGCCCCCTGGTGGCCGGAGTAGTCGGTGGCGGTCACGTAGAGCTCGATGGGCTTGTTGCCGTGCACCGACTCGGGGATCTCGACCGTGTAGTCGGCCCCGGAATCGTGCCGCACCGGGACCGACTGGTAGCTGCCGCCCTCGGGACGGGCCCAGCCCTCGACGCTCTTGACCCGGAAGTCGTCGGTGACCCGGAGCTGCACCCGCGCGGGCTTGCCCTTCTCGTATTCCAGCTTCGGAGACTCTCGCAAGGCGACCCTGGGAGGATCCTTGTCGAGCCTGGCCAGGAGCTCCGACAACCGGTCCTTCTGCTGCCGGAAGCGGTCGGCGAAACGGGCGTTGGGCTTCGCCCCGGCAAGCAGCTCGAGGCCCTGCAGGGGCTGGCTGGCGTGCTCCGCGCGCGCCGCGGCGGCGAGCACCGCCTCGAGCTGCGCGTCCGCCTGCCGCTGGGCGCCGACGCGCGCCAAGCGCTCTGCCAGCTGAGGCCGGTCCGGCCAAGCGGCGCGCAGGCTTTCGAGGGCGGTCTGGGCACTATCGAACTGGCCAGCCTCGACGGCGGCATCGGCGCCGGTCTCGAGCGCCCTGGCAGCCTGCTCTCTTGCCTCGGCGCCCCGGTCGGATGCGGGTAGCACCTGCTGGAGCTGGGCGGCCAGAGTGAAGACCTCCGCGTAGTTGCGGGAGCGCTGGGCACGGTTCAGCCTGGCGGCGAGGGCGACGGCGCGCTTGGCGCGGTCGAGGTCTTGCTGGATCGGGGCCGGCAGATCGGCCATTCCCTTGGCGCTTGCCAGCGCCTCGTTCAGTCGGCCCAGGTTGCCCTTGCCGAAACCGTCGACGAGATCCTTCACCAACTGCTCGCGCCGGTCATGCTCGAGAGCGGTCGATGCCCGTTGAAAGCGGTCGCGCTCCGCCGCGGAAAACGCGGCCTGCTGCT
Organism: Thermoanaerobaculia bacterium; assembly: GCA_035544375.1. GTDB lineage: Bacteria > Acidobacteriota > Thermoanaerobaculia > Multivoradales > UBA5704 > JASLEW01. The sequence continues at coordinate 11,698 of DATKFK010000036.1, read as the reverse complement.
CGGGAGGGATGCTCTGAAGCGCTTGCCGCGCACCTGCCTCGTTGCCGGAGGCGAGATAGGCCTCGGCCAGCTCGATCTGGGGATTGACGGGCGCCGGCGCTGGAGTGGCCGGCGGAGCAGGCCGCGGATGGGGAGGGGCTGCCGCAACCTTGGCCTGGATCGGAGCGGCCGGCCTGGGGGTCCGGCCATGACTCACCAGCAGCGCGATGCCAAGGCCCAGAACGGCGATTGCCGCGGCGAGGATGGCTGGCACCCACCAGCGCCGGGGCCCGGCTCGCGCACCGGTTGACGGGCTCCTCGTCAGCACCGCCGGCGCAGGGCCGGCGGGCGCTACCGGGGGCTCCGGCGGAGCGCTTGGCGGCGGCTCGGCTTTCCGCTCCGCAACGCCGGCCGGCGCCGTTCCCATGGCCGCACCGGAAGGCTGGCGCTGAGCCTGGAAACGCGGAACCGTGTCCTCGAGGATTTCTCCCGCCGTAGGGCTCGGCGCCGGCGGCGCCGTGCCGGTCCTGAGCTGGTCGATCGGGAACCTGAGCGGCCGCTGCACGGGATCGGGTCGATCCGCGGCTGGCGGCGCACTCGCGCCGACCGGCGGCCAGCGCAGCGTCTGCAAATCAGAGCTGGCCGCCAGCGTCGCCGGCGTCTCTGTCTCCACCAGCGGCTCCGCCGTCGGGACGGCCGGAGCCGGAGCGGGCGGCGGTGGCGCATCCGGCCCTGCGGCGGGCGCGGCTGAATGGACCGGCAGGGCTTCGGTCAGGACAGGCGATCCCGATTTGCGCTCCGCCGGCTTGCCCGCGGTCGGAATACGCTCGGTCGGCGGCGGCACCGGTCGCACCGGCGGCTCCTGGGCCGCGGGCGGAGCCGGCGCCGGGACCACCGAGATGCGCTGGGTCTGCTCGACAACGCGGGCGGCGAGGGCACCGCGCGTGCTCCCGGGAGCAGCCGGTACGGCGGGCAACTCGCCGGCCAGAATCGCCGCCGGCTGGCCGCCAGCCACTCGCGCTTCGGTCTCGTCGGTGTCGGGAGCCGTCGCCTCGGCAGCCAGCCGCAACGCCGCTCTACCGAGGACGACGGTCCGCTCGACGGGTCCCCGCGGCACGGGCGAGCGCACTCTCTGCGGTGCGACCGGTTCGTGACGCGGCTCGATCGGCACCCCAGGCGCCGCTCCCTGTCCTGCCCCCCCGAGCGCACGCCGGAAGATGCCGGATGCTCCTTCGCGCGCATCCGTTCCCTGGTCCGGCCGGCGGAGCGCCGCTTCGAGCCAGCTCCCCAGGATCGCCGGATCTTCCAACTTGGCGGCGCTCGCCGGCAGCGCGACCTGCGGCGCGGGAGCTGCCGCATCGTAGCTCGCTCCCAGCATCCGGCAGGTGAGCTCGGCCAGCGCCCGGCGGTCGGCTGCCCCGCCATCGGCCACACCAAAAGAGGCGGGAGCGCCGAGACCCAGCAGCTTGATCCTCTCGCTTCCGTCGCCGCCCTCCGCACCGGCCGCGGCTGGCAGGACGAGGACGTTGTCGGCGCGGACCTTGCCGTGACGGATGCCCTGCGCGGCCAAGGCCTCCAGCGCCTCCGCCACCTGCAGTAGGAGCGCTACCAGCTGTTGCGGCGCCGAACCTTCGAAGTGCTCGAGGCTCACCCCGTTGCAGTACTCGGTGACCAGGAAGGCCGTGCCGGCGGTGGTGAAGCCGAAGTCGAGAGTCCGTGGCACCCCCGGGTGGTGGAGCGAGCGGAGTGCCTCGGCGAACCGCTCGAAGACCTCGCGTTGCTCCTGGGACGTCTCATCGACCTCGAAGATCAGCTTGACCGCGACGGTCTCTCCGGAGCGCAGATCGATGGCGCAGAACACGCTGCCGGCATCGCTCGAGTGCGCGAGCTTGTCGAGACGGTAGTCCTCGGTGATGCGCCGCAATACGCCCATGCCTGCTCCTGCCGCTGATTCTAGCGCGAACTTCCAGGGGAGATCCGTCTGAACAGATGCCTGCCGCGAGGATCTCGCCTGGCATGGAGGCGTGCTCGGTTGGTTTCCAGGTCCTCGTGCCACATAGCTATAAAGCTATAAAGCATGCGCTTGACAGCAGCATAGACTTCGTGGTAGATTTTTCGACGATCCTGTCTAACAGCACTTCGGAGCGGGCTCGTGGAGTCTGCGAGGGAGGTCTCGAAGCGATGGACTTCGCACGCCTGGTTCCGCTGCTGGTGGGAGCGCTGCTGGCATCGGCCCCGGTGAAGGCGCCAAGCACGCCCGCTACGGGGGGGCCCCGAACCGCCGCGGCACCGGCGCCCGACGCTTCTCCGGCGCCGCCCGCCGCCCAGGACTACAAGACCTTCGAGCGCAAGCCCACCGTGCTCTCGGATGAGGAGCTCAGCCGCCTGCGGGCCGTGGTCCTCTCGCGGTGCGGACTGGCTCCGGCCACCAGGCCCGCCGAGGCCCCTTGGTACTTCCACTACGAGCTTGGCCTCGAGCTGGAGCGTCGTGGAGACCAGCAGCGGGCGCTGGACGCGCTGCTGGAGGCCGCGGCGCGCAAGGCGAGGCCGGCGCGCATGTCGCGCATGTACGGCATGTGGTTCCGGGATTACCAGCCGTATTTCGAGATCGCCAAGGCACATGCCGCGCTCGGCAACTGGCAGTGCGCGGCCGACGCGCTCCATACCTCGGAGAAGACCGGCGAGGTAGGCGCCGACGACCGCGCCTACTTCGAGTTTCTAGAGCTGAAGGCGGAAGTGCAGGCAGCCCAGGGGCGCCGCAAGCCCTGAGCCCTCCAATAACCATGTTGGCTTGACGGGAGACAAGACCATGAACGAACGTTCGCTACACGCCAGGAAGCTGCTCCTCGTCGCGTCTGGCATCCTGCTGACCTTGTGCCGGCCAGCTCACTGCCAGACCAATGCGGAGGTCAACGCCGGCATCCAGTTCAACTTCTCCAGTCCGGGCGCCCGCAGCCTGGGTCTGGGTGGGGCCTTCATCGGACTGGCTGACGACGCAACTGCCGCTTACACCAATCCGGCCGGCCTGACCCAGCTGTCGAAGCCCGAGGTGTCGGCCGAGGGGCGGCGGTCGAGCTATACGAACCAGTTCACCGATAGCGGACATGGATTGGGCAGCCCAACTGGTAACGGCTTGGACAAGGTTCCCGGCATCGTGTCCGGTACATCCAAGAGCGAGCTCAACGACCTATCCTTTGCATCCTTCGTCTACCCTCACGGCCGCTGGGCGCTCGCGGCTTACCGCCAAGAGCTGGCGAACTTCGGCGCTTCGTTCCAGACCCAGGGCGCTTTTTTCTCTTCGGGATTGGATCTCAGCCGTCTGTTCCCGATCGACACGACGTTGCGGTTGAGGATCATCAACGTGGGCGTTTCCGGCGCCGTCCGATTGAACGACGCGCTGTCGATCGGCGTCGGGCTCTCGGAGTATCACTTCGACCTCAGCTCGCTGACGAGTCGCTACGCCTTCGAAAGCCTTGCGCCAAACCCGGATGGAACCTTCCCTCGCGGTGGCTTTTTTGGACAGCCTGACGTACGGGCAGGTAATGTCGTGAACTTCGAGTCGCTCAACGGGAATGACAATCACCTGGCAGTAAACGCAGGACTGCTCTGGAAGATCAGCTCGCAGTGGAGCGGTGGGCTGGTCTACAGGCAAGGACCAAAGTTCAACTTCGACACGAGCGCTACTTACGGCCCCATGGGGAAAACGCCCGGGATGGAGTTCGCGGCCAACCCAGGGTCATTCCACGTGCCTGACGCCTACGGCGCAGGCCTCGCCTTCCGGCCGGCAGAGGCTTGGACCATCACAGTGGATTACGACCGGATACGGTATTCAGTGCTCGCCAAAAACTCGATCGACGTCTTCTTCGACCACATGCCGATGTCGAAGCCAGACCCAGCGGCTAAGAGCCTTGTGGCGAACGATGCCAATGAGTTCCACCTGGGGGTCGAGTACGTGTGGACGCACATGAAGTGGCCCTTGGCGCTGCGGCTCGGAGGATGGCGCGATCCTGATCACCAGATTCGCTTCGAAGGGCCCATCATCCCAAACACCGTTATGCCAAACCAGAGTGAGGCGCTCTACACTCTGTTCCGGCCCGGAAGGGTCGAAGGCCACGTCTCGGGTGGCTTCGGCCTGGTGTTCAGCGAGCGGTTCCAGCTGGATGCCGCCTACGATTACTCGAAGTTCGTCAGCATCGCGTCGCTTTCGGGAGTCGTGCGCTTCTAGTCTCGCCGGCCTGCGGCGCCCTCCCGCTCTCAACCGGGCGAGCGGAAGAACTGCACGAAGCGCGGCGAGAAGAGCTTGGGGTCGGGATTGAGCGCGGGGGCGAGGCGCCGGCAGGTGCGGGCGTCCTCGCCGGCTTGCCGGCGCAGCTTCACGTCCTTCTCGCCGCCCTCGAGATAGAGCGAGTAGCGGGCGGCGGCGAGCAGCAAGGCGGCGGTGACGGCGGCGCGGCGCTCGGCGAAGCTGGCGCCGGCGAGCGCTTGCACCACCTCTCCGTAATTGGCGCGGAACAAGGCGCGGGCCGCGGCCCGCAGCTCGGACGGCGGCCCGGGCTGCGCGGCGGCAGCCGCCGAAGCCTTCTCGAGCCCGCTGACGGCCGCCGCCAGCTCCTCTCGCAGCTGCTGCAAATCGGCCGCGCTGGCAGCCACCGGCGGCGCCGAGGCGCGCCGCAGGACTCCCTGCAGCCGGGCCTGGCGGCGGTCCAGCTCGGCGCTCCGAGGCTGGGCGGCGACGGTCTGGCCGAGCAGCCGGCGAGCGTCGGCGACCAGGCCCGAGAGCTCCTGAAGGCGGGACTGGCGCTCGGCCTGGTCCCGGCCCTCCGCCTCCCTGCGAGCGGCCTCCTGCTCGCGTGCCAGTTTCTCGGCGGCCTCGCGGTCGGCGGCGAGCTGGGCGGCGGCCGCCTTCTCGCGCGCCTGCTTGTCGGCGGCCTCACGGTCGGCCGCGAGCTTGTCGGCCGCCGCCTTCTCCTTTGCCTGGCGGAGCTCGGTGCGGCGCTGGTCCAGGCGGCCGGCGAGGGCCTCGAGGTCCTGGCGGGCGCGGCCGGCAAGACGGGCGGCCTCTTGGAGATCTGGGACGCGGCCCAGGTTTTTCCCCCGCTCGAGGTTGGAGCGAGCGTTGACGATCGCCTGCGTCGCGGTCGCCTCGATGCCTTGGGCTGACTCCGCCTTCCATGCCTCGGCGTACTCCGGATCGGCACGCCGGCGGGCGACCTGGGCGCCGGCGTCGGCTGCCTTCTGCACCGCACCCTCCGCCTCACGCACCGCCGGGATCAGGACCGACGCATCCGGCCCGGCAGCCACGACCGGACCTGGCGACGCCGGCGGCGTGGGAGTGACCGCTGGCTTGGCACGGGCCTGCTGCGGTTGCTTGCAAAGCTCCCTGCCACTCTGCAGACTCTTGTAGTGCGGGGTCGTCTTGATCGCTCCCTGTCGTTCCGACTCCTGCCACTGCGCCAGCGCCTCCTCGCACCTGCCCGTCTGTGACAGGGCGAGCCCAAGATAGAAATGCGGCAGGTACGGCACGATGCGCACGCCGTAGATCTTCACCGGCTCGCCTTCCTTGTCCTGCTGGGCGGAAGCCTCCCGCATGTAGCGCACCACGTCGGTCCATTGGCCCCGGTCGGCCGCCAGGATCCCTTTTCTGAAGCTCTCCTTGGGGTCCGCCGCGGCAGCGGTCGCGGCGCATGCCAGGGCCAGGCACAGCTGCACGACCAGCCGGCGCGAGAGACCCAGCCTGCAACCGGCGCCCGCGGTCATCTCACCAGCCCATCCCCTTCAGGAACTCGTCCGCGTCGCCGGCTTTGAACTCGGCAACCCTGCGCACCGGATGGGCCCCCCCGTCGGCTGGCACCTCGGCCTCGAGAACGGCGGCTTGCGAGAAAGCGGGGTTGGTGAGCCTGACCGTGAAGCGGCCAGGAGGCAGCGACAGCACGAGCGGGGTATATGCATGGGCAGGGACCAACTGGGTCTTCCCCCGCGCGTCGCGGATCTCGACCACCTCGCCCCACGGCAGCGCGTCGACGATCAACACGCCGCTCTGCGGCGGCACCGCGCCAGGGCGGGGCTGGCCGGGCATCACGGCCGGCGGCGGTGCCGGAACCGGGGCTGGCACCATAGCCTGCGCCGGCCCGGCTGCCTGCTCGCGGCTGCCACGGTGGCCGATCAGCCAGCCGGCAGCGGCGAGCACGGCCACCGCCAGGATGATCCCGGCGGCGAGAACCTTCGATCGCCGCGGGACACCAGCCGATCGCTCCGGGACTTCTGCAGGAAGGTCGCGGGTGAACGGCGCGGCGACCGCTGTAGGGGGTAGCGCGGCAGTCGCATCGGCCCTGAGCCGGAAGTCCAGTGGAGCGTCCATGGAGCGACGGCCGGCGATCAACACCGAGTCCATGGAGGGAGCGTGGCCGGCAGGCAGGACAACCGTCCGATCGGGCACGCCGGCAACCGCTCCGGCGGCCGCCACCGCTCCCGGCAGGGGTGAAGCCGCCTCCACCGTAGACTCGACCGGCGCACCCGCGAGCTTGGGGTGGACGGCGGCCTCCGGAAGGTTTGAAGGGGGCGCCGGCAGGGGACCCACGGGTCCATCCGGGACCGGGACCGGGGCTGCCTCCGGGGCGTGGACCGCAGCTGCCTCCTGGACCGCGGCTGCCTCCGGGACCGGGACCGCAGCTGCCTCCTGGACCGCGGCTGCCTCCGGGGCCGGGGCCGCGGGCGCAGGCCGCAGGTGCAGCGTCCCCGAGCCAGTGCCGCGGCCTTGGCCAACCGACTGGCGAAGCGTCCGCATCATCTCCCTCGCGGCAGGCTGCTTGCGGACTGCCTGCACGCGATCGAGAAGGGCCTGGACGGGCGCATAGCCAGGCGCCAGCTCGAGCGCCTCGCGCAGCTTGCGCATGGCCGCCTCGACGTCCGCGATCTCGAGCCGCAGGTGGGCCTCTCCCAGCAGGTCCTCGGCTCGCTCCTGCGCCTGCAAACGCCCGCGCAGGCGCTGCAACGGCTCCGCCTCCTCGCCGTGCGCGGCCGCCGCCGCGGCGAGGAGCTTCGCCGCCTTCGCGTGCTCGCCGCGCTGCAGATGGGCTTCGATGGCGCCCACGGCTGCCAAGAGATCCTCGCGACGGCGGCGGTCCTGCGCCTCGCGTTCGGCGGCGGCCTCGACCTCGGCCGCTGCCTGCCGCACCTCGGGGGTATCGGCAACGCCGAGCGCACCGGCCTCTCCCAACGTCTCGCGGGCTGCCGCGGGATCGCCGGCATCGATCGACTGCCGCACCCTGCCGAGCAGATCCCTGATCTTCTCTGCAAGCGCCTGGCGCCGCAGCTTCTCGAGGCGCTCCCAGTGCTCGCGCAGGACGGGCGTGGCGCCGAAGCGAGAGACGGCATGGTCGAGCAGGTTGCCGGCCTGGTCCAGCTCGCCCCGATCGAGGTGATCGGACAAGGCGGCGATCGTCTTTGCCAGCTCCTCGGCCAACCGCCGCTCCCGCGCCTGGCGCTCCAGGGCGGCTTCGAGCTCCGCCACGAGCTCCTGGACGTCGCGCCGGCTCGGATCGATCTCCGCCGCCCGCCGCGCGCTGCCGAGCGCCTCCGCCGGTTCGCCACCGCTGGCCAGCTCGCGCGCTCGCTCGACAAAGGAGGCGACCTGAGCCTGGCGCGCCTCGTCGCGCAGGCGTTCGAGGCGCGCGCGCAGCCCCTCCCACGGTGCAGCCTCCCCCAGCTCGGCGACCGCGCCGTCGAGCAGCGCCGCGCCTTCGTCGAGCGCGCCGCGGTCCAGGCGCTTACCGATCTCGGCGGCCCGGCGTTCGATCTGCGCGAGCCTGCGCCGCTCGGCCTCCAGCCGCTGGGAGGTGGCGGCAACCTCCGCCTGCAGCTGCCGGACCGCGGCGTCTTCGGGGGCGAGGCGCTCGGCGCGGCGCAGCACCTTGCCTGCCTCCTTCAACTGCTCCTGGCCGGCAAGCCGGCGCGCCTCGTCGAGCAGTGCGGCGAGCTCCGCCGCCAGCGCTGCGCTCCGCATCTCCTCGAGGCGGCGAGCGAGCGCCTCGAAGGCTGCATCCTCGCCGTGCTCGGCGCGAGCGCGGTCGAGCAGCTTGCCCGCCCTGTCCGTATTCCCTGCCGCCAGCTGTGCATCGACCTCCTGCACCGCCTTTGCCATGGCCTCCTGACGCTGCTTTTCGGCAGCCTGTCGGGCCAGTGCGGCCGCGGTTTCGGCCGCCTCGGCGGCGAGGTCGGCGCGTTCGGGGTCGAGCTGCAGGGCGCGCTTCAGCTCCGCATGAGCTGCTTCGAGATCCCCGGCCGCCGCGCGGCTCCGCGCGCGCTCCACGAGGCGACCGACCTGGGCGCCCAGCTCAGCCCGGCGCTGGGCGGCCAGCCGGCCATGGAGCTCTTGGAACAGCGACTGTTCGCCAAACTCCGCCTCGGCACCATAGAGCTTGGCCTCGGCAGCCCTCAGGTCGCCGCGCACGAGCGCGGCCTCCACCCCTTGCGCCGCAGCGGCGATGGCCCGCTGCCGCTCCTGGTCCCTGGTGGTCTCGACCGGGACCAGCGGCGAGACCGTGGTGAGCGGCGCGAGCAGGGTGTGGGTGGCGCCGGAGGGCCCGGAAGGCGCCGGGGTCGCCTCCGCGCCGAAGTGCGCGTCGAGCCGGTCCTGGGTGCTTCCCGGCTCCGCGGGCGAGGCATCGCCGTCACCGGCCGTCTCGAGCAGCTTTTTCCATTCAGGCGAGAGGTCGCCGGCAACGCGCAAGGCGGCAAGCTCGCGCGCGAATTCCCGGGCGCTCGGATGGCGGCCTTCGGGCTTCTTGGCGAGGGCCTTGAGGACGACGGCCCGCAGGGCGAGAGGCACTCGCCCATGGCGGTCGGTCTCTTCGAAGGCCACCGGTCCACGGAAGAGGTGGCCGGCAATGATCGAGCTTGGATCGCGGCCGGCAATAGGATGGACACCGGTGAGCAGCTCGTAGAGCACGACGCCGAAGGAGTAGAGATCGCCGCTCGCGCCCGCGCTGGTGGCGCCGTCGGTGCCGAACTGCTCGGGCGAGGCATAGCGAACCTTCCCGAGGAAGGTTCCGGTCTGCGTCAGGTGGGCGTCCACGCCGCCGAGGATCTTCGCGATCCCGAGGTCGATCAGCTTCATCTGCGGGTTGCCGTCCGCATCCTCCGTGAGCATCAGGTTGTCGGGGGAGATGTCACGGTGGACGAACCCCTTGTCGTGCAGATAGCCGAGGGCGCGCAGCGACTGTTGGGCGATCTCGAGGGCCAGGCCCAGGGGCGGCGAACCCGCGGTCTTGAGCAGCTCCTCGAGCGTCTTGCCGCGGATGAACTCCATCACGATGAGGGCGGTGCCGTCGTCGTCGGCGGTGAAGTCGTACAGCTGCGCGATGTTGGGGTGCCGGAGCTTGATGGCGACGCGCGCCTCGCGAGCGAAACGGGCCTTGAGCTCCTGGTCGTCGACCAGCTGCGGCCGCATCAGCTTGATGACGCGGACCTCGTCCAGCAGGCGGTGGCGCACCTTGTAGATCGCGCCCATCCCGCCCTCGCGGATCTTCTCCAGGATCTCGTACTTGCCTTCGATGCGCTGGAGCGGAAGCGCGGACATGCGGAGCCTCACGATGATCGGGATTGCCTTTCAGCAGGCTATGCAACGTTGAGCCCGCTGTCAATCCGAGCCGTGCGCCGGAACCGTCACGCGCGGCGGCCGAGGGCCGCGTTGACGTCCGCGATCATGGCCAGGACGCTGGCCCGCACCAGGTCGCGATAGGCGTCCATCGATCTGGCGGCCTCGACTCCCGGCGGCGAGGTGACGCTGCGCGAGGCGCTCACCACGGCCCCCAGACCTTCCCGGTCGAAGCAACTGGCGAGGCCCTCCGCCCCGCCGCCCTGCGCTCCGTAACCCGGGAGCAGGAAGATCGCTCTCGGCATCAGCCGGCGCAGCCGCGCGGCGTCGGCCGGGAACGTCGCGCCCACCACCGCGCCCACCGAGCTGTAGCCGTGCGCGCCGACGAGACCCTGGCCGAGCCGGTCGATCATCGCCGCCACCTGCTCGTCGACCGTGCCGCCGCCTGCCAAGCCCAAGCCCTGGACGTCCGCCGAGCCAGGGTTCGAGGTCCTGGCCAGCACGAAGATGCCTTTCCCGTGCCGGTCGCACGCCTGGACCCATGGGTCGAGGCTGTCGCCGCCGAGATAGGGCGAAACCGTCGTGGCGTCGGCGCCGATCGTCGGCTGGCTCTCCCCCCGCCACTCCAGCTCTCCGAGCAACGCCTCGGCGTAGGCGGCGGCGGTGGCGGCGATGTCGCCGCGCTTGGCATCGACGATGACCAGCAGCCCGGCCGCGCGGGCGTACCGCACCGTCCTGATGAGCGCGCGCAGCCCGGGAACGCCGAGCAGCTCGTAGCACGCGCTCTGCAGCTTCACCGCGGCAACGTGCTCGGCGACCGCCTCGAGGACGACCTTGCCGAACCGGGTGAGGACCAGGCCGAGCGCCTCGTCGCGCGGCAAGCCCCGGGTCGAGGGCACCACCCACGGCGGCATTGTCTCGATACGCGGGTCGAGCCCGACGATGCACGGATTGCCCTTGGCGCGGATGGCGTCGATCAGGCGGTCGGAAAAGCTGGCCTTGGCGGGCATGGGATCAGCGGGACTCCGTGCCGGCTGCCGGCGCCGGCAGCACCGTGGAGAGCGGCGGGGCCGCCGGGGCCGCGCGTGGCGCCCGGTCCACCCCCGCCGCTCGATCCGCCGGGTCCAGCCGGACCGCCGGGGCCACCCGGGCAGCCCGCAGCCAGGCCAGCACCTGGTCGTCGACGCTCGGCGCGGCGGCCCGGGCTTCGCGCCCGGCGCTGGCCCCGGGGCGCCCGCCCGGGTCCAGCCCGAGGTCGACGCCGCGCGGAAAGCCGACGTGACCGCCATCGGCAACCCAGCGCACCTCGAGCCGCGGCACCGGCCGCGCCAGCGCCGGCAGCACGGCGCTCGCGGCCACCATCGGGTCGCCCGTGGAGTTGACCAGCAGGGACGGCAGGCGCAACTCGCCCAACCGCGGCGCGACGCTTGCCCGCAGGTAGTAGTCCTCCGCGCCGGCAAAGCCATGCCGCGGCGCCACCACCCGCTCGTCGAAGTCGCGCAGCTTGCGCATCCGCGCCACCTCCGCAAGCGGCACCGGCACCGGCCGGCGTGCGGCCACCGCCGCGTAGAGATGCGCCAGGTTGGACAGCAGGTAGCGGCGGTAGAGCCAGCGATCCGGGCTGTCGATCGCCTGCTGCGACAGGCCCAGGTCGAGGGGCGCGCAGACCGCTGCCACGCTCGCCACCCGCGGATCGCCCGGCTCGGTGGCGAAACGCAGGACGAGGTGGCCGCCCAAGGAGTAACCGAGGACATGGATGCGGCCGTAGGGCCGCAGCGCCGGGCTGGCCAGCGCGGCGTGCAGATCCACGGTCAGCCCGGCGTGGTAGTAGTCCTCGCCGCTGAAATCGGCGCCTCGCAGGTGCAGTCTCAGGCATGACAGGCCCGCGGCTTCGGCGGCCAGCGCGCCGCGGCGCATGTAGTGGGTGTGGATGTTGCCGCCCAGGCCGTGCACCAAAACCACCAACTCGCCGCCGGAAGCCCCGTTCTCGCCTTCAGCCGCCGCCGGCGCGCCGGTCTCGGCCCCGGCGGCCCCGGCGGCCGGCAGACCGCGGCTTGCCGCCGAGCGCAGCCGCGGCGGGCATCGGCGCAGGAGCCCGGACAGCGTCACCGGTCCGATCGCCGG
>DATKFK010000035.1:0-7217 GCA_035544375.1 Thermoanaerobaculia bacterium | reverse complement strand
GCTCGTGGCGGTGTCGCTCGTGCTGCTGTTCTTCTCGGGGCGGTTGCAGATCTGGGAGCTTTACGTGCTGCTCTCGATCTCGTCGGTCTGCCGCGCCGCCCAGCTGCCGGCGTTCATGGCGTCGATCAGCCTGCTGGTGCCGAAGGCCCAGTTCGGACGGGCCGGAGGCATGGTGCAGATCGTCCAGGCGGTGTCCCTGGTGGTCGGGCCGGCGGCGGGTGCGGCCCTGCTGGCGCTGACCTCGGTCGCGGGCGTCATCCTGATCGACTTCGCGACGTTCCTGTTCTCGCTCGCCACCCTGGCGCTGATCCGGGTGCCGGCGCCGCCGCCGCTGCCTGAGGGAGCGGGCCGGCCGTCCCTGCTGCGCGAGGCGGCCGCGGGCTGGAGCTTCATCCGGGAACGGCCGGGCCTGATCGGCTTGCTCGGGTTCTTCTGCGTCGTCAACTTCAACATCGCCGTGGTGCAGACGCTGATCACGCCGATGATCCTGGACTTCTCCAACCCGGCGACGCTCGGCACGGTGCTCTCGGTGGGCAGCGTCGGCATGCTCCTGGGGAGCATCGCGATGAGCGCCTGGGGAGGTCCGCGGCGGCACGTCCACGGAGTGCTGGGCTTCGGCATCCTCTTCGGCCTGGGGCTGTTCGCGAGCGGTCTGCGCGCCGCGGCGGCGCTGATCGCTGCGTCGTTCTTCCTTTCGCTCTTCACCGTGCCCTTCGTCAACGCTTCGAGCCAGGCGATCTGGCAGTCCAAGGTGCCGCCGGCGATCCAGGGGCGGGTGTTCGCGGTGCGGCAGATGATGGCCTGGTCCGCGATCCCGATCGGCTACTTGCTGGCCGGTTCGGTGGCGGACCGCGTCTTCAAGCCCTTGCTGCGGGCCGGGGGGCCGCTGGTCCCGACGCTGGGCCCGCTGCTCGGCGTCGGTCCGGGGCGAGGCATCGGCCTGCTGTTCATGCTCCTGGGGTGCACCACGATCCTGACCTGCCTGCTGGGCTATGCCTTCGCGCCGCTGCGCGAGATCGAGCAGCGCCTGCCGGACCAGCTGCCGGCTGCGGCGCCGGCTTGAGGCTGTGGTGAACCTCTACGACCTCTTCGCCATCGCCGGCCGCCGGTCACCCGCCAAGCCCGCGCTGCGCCTGCCGGCGGCGGCCCCGGGACCCGGCGAAGACCCGGCGGCTGCCGCAGGGATCGACTGGAGCTACGGCGAGCTGCTGGCGCGGGCCGAGGCGGTCGCCGCCAGCCTGCGGCGGCGCGGCATCGGACGCGGCGACCGGGTCGCCTGCCTGCTCGGCAACGGTCCTGACATGGTGCTGCTGCACCTGGCGATGCTGCGGCTGGGCGCGGTGCTGGTGCCCATCAACCTGGCCTACCGGCAACGCGAGATCGGGCACATCCTGACCGACGCCGCCCCGCGCCTGCTGGTGGCCGCGGCGCCGCAGCGGCAGCTGGTGGACGAGGTCCCCGCCGGCGACCGCGCGGGCCTCGAAGCGGTGATCGGCTGCGAAGACCTGGCAGGCGGTTCGTCCGCTCACCCCGATCCTCCCCCTGCTCCCCCTCCTCCCGTTCATCCCGGTCATCCCCTTCATCCCGATCATCCCGCTCCGCCAACGGCGGCGGGCGGCGCCGCGCCTGGCCCCGGCGCCGGCGCCGGCGCCGGCGACGATCGCGTCGCCGCCGGCGTTGCGGGCGGCAGCGGGATCGGCGCCGCCGTTGCGGGCGGCAGCGGGATCGGCGCAGTTCCGGGCGGCGACGATCTGGCGGTGCTGCTGTACACGTCAGGCACCACCGGCGCCAGCAAGGGCGCCATGATCAGCCACAACAACCTGCTGGCGACGGTGACCGGATTGCTGGCCGCCTGGAGCTGGCGGCCCGACGACGTGCTGCTGCTGGCCCTGCCGCTGTTTCACGTCCACGGCCTGGTCGTGGGGCTGGACTGCGCACTGGCGGCGGGCGCCACCCTCGAGCTGCGCCGGCGCTTCGATGCCGCCGCCGTCGCCGACGAGCTTCTGGGCGGCGCGGCGACGATGTTCTTCGGCGTGCCGACGGTCTATGTGCGCCTGGTCGAGGAGCTGCGGCGGCGGGGCGGAGCCGCGGCCGGCCGCGGCCTCGCCGCCCTTCGCCTGTGCTGCTCGGGCAGCGCGCCGCTCGCGCCGGAGACCTTCGCCGCCTTCCATGAGCTGACCGGCCACGCCATCCTCGAGCGTTACGGCATGACCGAGACCGGCATGATCTTGAGCAATCCCTATCTCGGTCCGCGCCGGCCCGGGGAGGTCGGCACGCCGCTGCCGGGGGTCTCGGTGCGCCTCGTCGACGAGGCCGGCCGCGACCTTGCCCCGGGCGCCGAGGGCGAGCTCCTGGTTCGCGGCGCCAACGTCTGCGGCGGCTACTGGCGGGCGCCGGAGAAGACCGCCGCGAGCTTCGTCCAGGACGGCGAAGGCAACCGCTGGTTCCGCACCGGCGATCTCGCCCGCCAGGACCCTGAAACCGGCGCCTACACGCTGCTGGGCCGGCGCCACGAGCTGATCATCTCCGGCGGCTTCAACATCTACCCGCGCGAGGTCGAGGAAACCCTGCTCGGCTTTCCCGGCGTCCGCGAGGCCGCCGTCGTCGGCCGCCCGCACCCCGAATGGGGCGAGGTCCCGGTCGCCTACCTGGTCGCCGACCCGGAGCTCGACCCGCTGGCCCTGCTCGCCTTCTGCAAGAGCCAGCTCGCCGGCTTCAAGGTCCCGAGCGAGGTGCGCCGGCTCGACGCCCTGCCGCGCAACGCACTCGGTAAGCTGCAAAAGCACCTGCTGCCTTGAGCGGGGCGGCCGTGGCCGTGGCTGCACTGGCGGCGCTCTCACTCCCTGGTTGCCAGGAAGAGAATGGCGCCTGAGTTCTTGATCTGGCGGCGGGCGTCGGTGGCTGCCGGGTCGACGAGGCGGCCCAGGCGCCACCATAGACGGTGCAGGGCCTGAAGCGGCGCCACCAGCAGGCGGGCGAGCCAGCGCGGGGAGCTTGGGAAGAGGCCCATGTGGGCCTGCGCCAGGAGGCCGCTCCAGCCGCTGCTCGGGGCGATGCGGTCGACGCGGAAACCCGCGAAGCGCAGCGCGTGCAGAGCGCCGAGGTGGGTGTGGTGATGGAAGCTGTCCTGGTGGAACGGCTCGAGGAAGGCGACGGTGCCGAGCAGCCGGCCGCCGGGCCGCAACACGCGATGAGCCTCGCGCATCATCAGCAGCGGAAAGGGCACGTGCTCGAGCACCGCGATGGTGAGCACGAAGGCGAACGCACCGTCGCGGAAGGGCAGCGCCTGGGCGTCGCCGAGCAGCATGGCCTCGGGAGTCGAGTAGTCCAGGCCCACGTACTCGAAGCCGGCCAGCTCGCAGACCTCCTGGTGCACCTGGGCGCCGCAGCCCAGGTCCAGGGCCAGCTCGCGGCCCGGGCCGGCGCCGCCAGCGCCTTCGGCCGGCGGCGAGGCGGCGCGCGGGAACCAGGAGCGCAGGTCGTGCGGCAGGTGGCAGGGCCCGGCGACCCGTGACACGTCGATCTGGGGCGCCGGGTTCGGAGGCAGCGGCCCGAGGTCCAAATCGCCTGAGTCGAGCGGCGGCCCCGGCGGCCCCGGCGGCAGGAGCGTCAGCTCGAGCTGGCGGCGCTGGGGGCGGCGCAAGCGCAGATCGAGCTGGCCGCTCGGCGCGAAGCCGAGCTCGGTGCCGCAACGCTCGCAGCGGACGCCAGCCGCAGCTCGTGCCAGGGCGCCGCCGCAGTGTGGACAGGCGAGGACGCCATACAGGCGATCGGAGAGGCGCGGCGAGGGTGTCATCGAGGCGGCAGTCTATTCTGTCCGCGCCAGGAAATTGGTTTGACCCGCTGCGATGGAAGTGCAAGGATATGCGTCAAACGACAGCACTCGCACGGCAAGGAGGCAGAGATGAAGAAGAGCATTCTCGCAGGTGTGTGCGCGCTGATGCTGGTGGTGGCCGGTGTCCTGTATGCCGCACAGCCGCCGGCAAGGAACGTGAACCCTCACCGGCATCCCCACATCGCCAGGGCGCAGCAGCTGGCGCACCAGGCGTGGGAGAAGATCGTCGAAGCCCAGAAAGCGAACGAGTGGGACTTGAACGGCCACGCGCAGCGAGCCAAGGAGCTGCTCGACCAGGTGAACAACGAGCTGAAGCAGGCGGCCGAAGCCTCCAACGAACACGGTCACTGAGCCGCGGCAGCGGTACCCGTAAGGCATCGGTGCCCTCCGCCGTTCGACCGCGCGTTGGCGGCGGAGGCACACCGATCTTGTCCACCTTCAAATTAGAAGCTTAACAGGCTGCTGAAAAAGCGCGGGCGCCGCGCCGCCACAAGCCGCAGGGCGAAGCGCGGCGTGCGGGATTTTTCAGCAGCCTGTTAAATCCATCCCTCCCGCCGGCGCAGCTCGGCGACGTGCGCCGTGTGGTGGCGGCCGTGCCAGGCGTAGAGGGCGATCAGCTGCTCGACGGTCTGGCGTCCGGATTCGGGGTGGACGAGCGTGCGCTGCCAGTCGGCCGGGGCCAGGTCCCGCAGCGCCAGGTCCCAGCGCTGGTGCAGCGATTCGAGCAGTGCCAGCGACGGTTCGAGAGGTGCGGACCTGGCCTCGGGCAGCTGCGCCCAGCGGTCCTCGTGATACGGGCGGATGGTCGGCTCGTCCTCGGTGAGCGCCAGCTTCAGGCGGACGTAGGCGTTGAGATGGCTGTCCGGCACGTGGTGAACGAGCTGGCGGACCGTCCAGCCGCCCGGCCGGTAGGGAGTATCGAGCTGGGCGGGGGTGAGCCCGGCGACCGCCTCGCGCAGGCGGGCCGGGGTCTCGGCGAGCGTGGCGGCCGCGGCGGTGCGCTCCTCGGTCGTGAGGCTTACGGGGCGGTGGAAGCGGCCGATCGGATATCGCAGGTCTTGGGTCTCGGTCATGGCCTCATCATACAAGCCGGCCCGTTCGGCGGGCTGGTTCCCGCCGCCTGCGCCCGGTCGGTCGTGGCCCGCGGAAGTGCGCGCCGGAGGCCGCGTCGCAGGGCGCCGCCACGTCCGGCCGCCCGCCTCCAAGGAAGGTCTGGTTCTTGGAATTCAGCGTCCCGCTGCACGCCGCGCAGCCAGGGCCGCGGCCTGGCGGCGGTGGGCCGCGGCCTCGGCGGCTTCGCCGGTGCGCTGCAGCAGGTCGGCCAGGCCCTGGTGGGCGTCGATCGAATCGGGGTGCAGGGCAAGAACGAGGCGGAGCTGGGCGATGGCGAGCCGGGGCTGGCCGAGATCGTCGAGCGTCATGGCGAGGATCAGGCGCGAGCGCTCGTCGGCCGGGTCCAGCTCGATTGCCTCGCGCAGGGGTCGCAGGGCGGCGGCCGGCTGGCCCCAGGAGCGCAGGGCATTGCCCAGGGCCGCGTGGGCCAGGGGACTGCGGGGGGCGAGCCTCACCGCGGCGCGGTAGTGTGCGAGGGCCCCTGCCTGGTCGCCGCGGGCGCGCAGGGCTTCGGCGATGTTGGTGTGCGCCAGGTAGCTCTCCTCGACCGCGAGAGAATGGCTGAAAAGGGTGAACGAATCGGACCAGGTGCGCACCTGGCGGCGGGTGGCGGCGGTCAGCGCCAGCAGGACCAGCGCCATCGCCACGATACCGGTTCCCCAGAGCAGCCGGGCGCCCCATCCGGACCCGGTCGGCGCCGGCGGCGGCCGGCGGGAGTCGCCGGCACTGCCAGGCGCGGCAGCGAGGTTGGCGACGCCCGGGACAGGGCCGGGGTCGGAAATGCCCGGGACAGGGGCGGGGTCGGCGATGCCCGGGACAGCGGCGGGGTCGGCGATGCCCGGAACAGCACTGGGGTCGGAAATGCCCGGAACAGCGCCGGCGTCGGAAATACCCGGGACAGCGCCGGCGTCGGAAATGCCCGGGACAGCGCCAGGGTCGGAAATGCCTGGGACAGCGCCAGGGTCGGCGATGCCCGGGACAGCGCCAGGGTTGGCGATGCCTGGGACAGCGCCAGGGTCGGCCATGCCCGGGACAGGGACGCGCGCGGCGAGCCCCCAGACGGCAGCGAGGTCGGCGATGCCCCAGACGACGGCGAGGAATAGGCCGATCGACGGCAGGTAGGTGTAGCGGTCGGCCATCCCCTGCCAGCCGACCTGCAGTACCCCGATCACCGGCGCCAAGGTGACGAGGTACCAGAGCCAGCCTACG
The DNA here is from genome assembly GCA_035544375.1 of Thermoanaerobaculia bacterium. Classification (GTDB taxonomy): domain Bacteria; phylum Acidobacteriota; class Thermoanaerobaculia; order Multivoradales; family UBA5704; genus JASLEW01. Next base: position 1,060 of record DATKFK010000035.1, on the reverse strand, counting down.
ATCAGGTATGGAGCGCGCCGTGACGCCCATGCTGCCAGGGCTGTGATCGCCACCAGCGACACGGCAGCCAGGATGGCCCGATACAGCGGCACCGCCTCGAACGGGTAGAAGACCCCGAGATGCCGTGGGTCGAGGAACTTGCCAAGGTAGGCAAAATAGGACGTCAGCGCGTTCGCCAGCCGCAGCGCGAGCGGCGCGCCGCTGCCGGAAGCCAGCGGCTCGGCCTGCGTGTGGATGGCGACGAAGCCGGCGGCGGCGGCCAGGCAGAGCAGCGGCAGCTTCTCGGCGGCCAACCGCAGGGCCGGCCACGGCGCCGGGCGCGACGCCTGCCGCGGCGCCGGCCGTGGCGCCGAGCGCGACGCCGGCCGTGGCGCCGGCAGTGGCGCCTTCCGTAGCGCCGGCAGCAGTGCCTCCTGTAGCGCCGGCAGCGGCGCCTCCCGTAGCGCCGGCAGCAGTGCCTCCCGTAGCGCCTCTCGCCTTTCGGCGGGCTGATGCGGGTGCCGGGCGCCTCGCCAGCCACGCCAGCCGCGCCAATCTTGCCAGCCGCGCCAGTCTTGCCAGCCCCGCCAGCGGCCGAGCGGCCACCCGTCGAGCAGCAGCAGGACCAGGGGGAGGCTCACCGCCATCGCCTTGGCCATCAGGCTGGCGGCGAAGGCGGCGGCCACCAGCAGGTAGCGGCCGGGCGAGGGGGCGCGGCTGTAGCGCAGGTAGGCGGCCAGCGAGAGCAGCCAGAACAGGCCGCAGAGGAGGTCCTTGCGCTCGGCCACCCAGGCCACGGACTCGACGTGCAGCGGATGCACGGCGAACAGCGCGGCCACCGCGGCGCTGCGCAGCTGGCTGCCGGTCATCCGCCGGAGCACCGCGAAGAGCAGCAGGACGTTCGCGAGATGCAGCAGCAGGCTGGCGAGGTGATGGCCCTTGGGGTTGAGACCGAAAAGCTGGACATCGAGCATGTGGGAGGCGAGGGTGAGCGGGTGCCAGTTGCCCGCGACCTGGGCGGTGAGCGCCCAGCGCAGGCCGTCGGCGCTCAGGCCTTGCCGCACGTGCGGGTTGGCGAAGA
>DATKFK010000034.1:0-2239 GCA_035544375.1 Thermoanaerobaculia bacterium | reverse complement strand
GCAGCAGAAGTACAGCGCCCTGCCGCCGCAGGGCCTGACCCAGCTCCTGCAGCCTCTGCTGATCGCCTGGGCGCAGCAGGGCGCCGGCCACACCGATGCCGCCCTGGCCACGCTGCGCCCCCTGCTGGACGGTCAGCGGTTCCGCGGCGTCTATGCCCTGCATTCGGCGCTCATCGCCGATCAGGCCGGCCGTACCGCCGACGCCGCCAGGCTGTATCAAACCGCACGATCCGAATTCGGCGGCGTGAACCTGCGCCTGGGCCAGATCCTGGCAAGCTGGGACATGCGTCACGGCCATCCGGCGGACGCCCAGCGCACCTTGGCCGCGATGGCCGAAAATGCGCCCGAGATGGCCATCTCATTGCCCGGTCTGACCGCCAGCAGCATGACCCCCGCCGTGCCGCGTCCGGCTGACGGCATTGCCGAGTCCTACCTCGCCCTGGCCGCCGCCCTGCGCCAGCAGGATGCCGGCGACTTCGCCATGATGCTGTTGCGCCTCGCAATCGACCTGCGGCCCGACTTCACCGCCGCCCGCCTGCTGGCCGCGGACATCCTCAGCAGCCAGGACCATTCCGAGAACGCCTTGCAGATGCTCGCCGCGGTCGGCAACGACGATCCGCTGGTGGCCGCGGTCCGGCTCGAGCGTGCCGATCTCGCCGCCCAGCTAGGCCACAACGACGAGGCCATGCGTGAACTGCAGCGCATCGAGCATGACTATCCCGACAGCCCAGTGCCCGCCATGCGTGAGGGCGACCTGCTGCGCGGCCAGCAACGCTTCGCCGACGCCATCGCCGCCTATAACCGCGCGATCGGCCGTATCCGCACGCCGCAGGAAACCGACTGGCTGGCGTTCTACGATCGCGGCATCTGCTACGAACGTGCGCGCCAGTGGGACAAGGCCGAGGCCGACTTCCGTCACGCCCTGTCGCTCGCTCCCGATGAGCCCTTCGTATTGAACTACCTGGGTTATTCCTGGGCCGACATGGGCAAACACCTGACTGAAGCCCGCGCGATGATCGACAAGGCCGTCCAGCGCCGCCCCAACGACGGCGCCATCGTGGACAGCCTGGGCTGGGTCATGCTGCGCCAGGGCGAGGTCGCCGACGCCGTCACCACACTCGAGCGCGCCGTCGAGATGGAACCCGAGGACGCCTCGATCAACGGCCACCTCGGCGATGCCTACTGGGCGGCCGGCCGCAAGCTGGAAGCCGCCTACCAATGGCGCCGGGCCCTCACCTTCAATCCCGAGCCCGACGATGTCGCGAAGCTCGAGGCGAAGTTGCAGAACACCGGCCGTCCCACCGTGGCGAGCGGCCAGTAGGTTCCGTGCCCGGCCGCCGGCCACACCGCCGGCCCGCCCCCTGCTATATCCCCTGCCACGTCCCGTCCCACGCCCCCTGGCACGCCTGTGATTGAACCGGAACCGGCGCCCGCCAAGGTCAACCTGTTCCTGCACGTCGTCGGCCGCCGCGCCGACGGCTACCACCTGCTCGACAGCCTGGTGGTATTCGTCCAGGCCGCGGATGTGCTGCGCGCCGAACCCGCGGACGCACTGTCGCTCACCGTAGACGGGCCATTCGCCGCCGCCCTGGCCTCGGAGCCGGACAACCTGGTGCTGCGCGCCGCCCGGGCGCTCGCCGCCGAAGCAGGCCTCATCCCGGGCGCGCGCCTGCTGTTGCAGAAGAACCTGCCCGTGGCCTCCGGCATCGGCGGCGGTTCGGCCGATGCGGCCGCGGCGCTGCGATTGCTGTGCCGGCTGTGGCGGATCGCTCCCGACCCCGCCGCATTGGGCAGGCTCGCAGCGGGACTCGGCGCCGATGTCCCGGTCTGCCTGGCAGCCCAGCCCAGCCGCATGGCAGGTGCCGGCGAGCGTCTGGCGCCGGCACCTGCCATGCCGGAATGTGGCATCATGCTGGTCAACCCGGGGATTGCCGTCGCGACCGCCGACATATTCCGGGCACGCCAAGGCCCCTGGTCGTCTGCCGCGGTACTGCCCGCGTCCTGGCCCAATGCCGCCGCGATGGCCGCCGACCTGGCCGGAACGCGCAACGACCTGGAGCCGGTCGCCGTAGCGCTACAGCCGGTGATCGGAAACGTCCTGTCAGCCCTGGCTGCGACGCCGGACTGCCTGCTCGCGCGCATGAGCGGCTCCGGGGCAACCTGCTTCGGCTTGTTCGCCGACGCGGCTGCGGCGAGCCGTGCAGCCCAACGATTGTCGCGGCCCGGCTGGTGGTGCTGG
>DATKFK010000033.1:0-3137 GCA_035544375.1 Thermoanaerobaculia bacterium | reverse complement strand
CGCGCGCAAGGTCGTGGATCTCTTCCGGCGCACCGCGCCGCGGGCGGCCCTGGAGCAGGCGCTCACGCGGCAGGAAACCCACCTGCTGCGGCTGCTCGCCGAGGGCCGCAGCTACCAGACGGCGGGAGGCGAGCTGGGAGTCAGCATCAACACGGTCCGCAACTACATCCGCAACGTCTACGAGAAGCTGCAGGTCCACACCAAGTCCGCGGCAGTGAGCAAGGCGATGCGGGCGGGACTCCTGTAGCGAGCCCGTGGCGGCTCTGGTCCTCGACGGCAGGGCGCCGGCGCGCGAGATCGAGGCGCGGCTGGCTCAACGCGTGCGGGCGCTCGCGGCGCGGCAACCTGCCGGGGCAGAGGGGGCAGGTGATGCAGGTGGTGCAGGTGGTGCAGGCGCGGCCGGTGGCGCAGGTGAAGAAGGCGCGCCGCCGCGGCTGGCCATCGTGGTGGCCGGGACCGATCCTGCCTACCTCAGGTTCGCGCGCCTGAAGGACGACGCCTGCCGGCGGGTCGGCATCGAACCGCTGCCGATCGCGCTGCCGCCGGGAACCGCCACCGCGGAGCTGCTGGCCGAGATCGACCGGCTCAACGCCGATCCGCGGGTGCACGGCATCTTCCTGCAACATCCGCTCGCGGCGCCGATCGACGAGCGCCGATGCTTCGACCGGATCGCGGTCGACAAGGACGTCGGCGGCGACGGCAGCGCGAGCCTGGGAAGGATCGCGGCGGGCGAGAGCGCCTTTGCCGCGTCCACGCCGGCCGCCATCCTGCGGCTGCTGTCCTGGTACGGCATCCCGCTCGCGGGCAAGCAGGCGGTGGTCGTCGGGCGCAGCCCGATGGTCGGCAAGCCCGCGGCGCTCCTGCTGCTGGCCGCCAACGCCACGGTCACGATCTGCCATTCCCGGACCCGCCGCCTGCCCGAGGCCGTCCGGGGCGGCGAGGTCGTGGTCGGGGCGGTGAACAGCCCGGGGCTCATCAAGGGCCGGTGGCTCCGCGACGGGGCGGTGGTGATCGACGCGGGGAGCCACCCGGGCGGCGTCGGGGACGTCGAGCTGGGAGCGGACGCGGACCGCTGCGCCGCCTATACGCCGGTGCCGGGCGGGGTCGGTCCCATGACCATCGTCACGCTGCTCGAGCACACGGTGGCGGCGGCCGAGCGGGCGGTCAGAACAGCCCGACCACCGTCCCATCCTCCTTGATGTCGATGACCCGCGCCGCGGGAGCCTTGGGCAATCCCGGCATGGTCATCATGTCGCCGCAGATCATCACCACGAACTCGGCGCCGGCGGACAGGCGCACCTCGCGCACGTCGATGACGTGGCCGGTGGGCGCTCCCCGCAGGCGCGCGTCGGTCGAAAACGAGTACTGCGTCTTGGCAACGCAGACGGGGAACCGCCCGTAGCCCTCCTCCTGCAGCCTGGCGATCTGCTCGCGCACCTTGGCGTCGGCGGTGACGCTGGCGGCGCGATAGATCTTCCGGGAGACCTTCTCGATCTTCTCCCACAGGCTGTCGTCGTCGGCGTAGACGAAGCTAACGCTCGGCTCGCGCTCGGCGAGATCGACCACCGCGCGCGCCAGGTCCAGGGCGCCCTTGCCGCCATCGGCCCAGTGCGACGCGAGGACCGCGCGGACGCCCTGCTGCGCCATCCGCGACTCGACCAGCGCCAGCTCCGCCTGGGTGTCGGCGTCGAAGCGGTTGATCGCCACGACGCAGGGAAGGCCGAAGTGCTGCTGCACGTTCTCGACGTGGCGCTCCAGGTTGGCGAGACCCTGCTCGAGGGCCGCGGTGTCCTCCCTGGTGATGGTCTTCAGCTCCGCGCCGCCGTGGTACTTGAGGGCACGGACGGTGGCGACCACCACCGCCGCGGCCGGCCGCAGCCCCGCCTTGCGGCACTTGATGTCGACGAATTTCTCGGCGCCCAGGTCGGCGCCGAAGCCGGCCTCGGTGACCACGTAGTCGGCGAGCTTCAGGGCGGTCTGCGTGGCGATGACCGAGTTGCAGCCGTGGGCGATGTTGGCGAACGGTCCGCCATGGACGAAGGCGGGGTTGTTCTCGAGCGTCTGCACCAGGTTGGGCTTGATGGCGTCCTTGAGCAGGACGGTCATGGCGCCGTGGACCTCGAGGTCGCGCGCCCGGACCGGCTTGCGGTCGCGGGTGTAGGCGACGACGATGTTGCCCAGGCGCTGCTTGAGATCGGCGAGCGAGGTGGCGAGGCAGAGGATGGCCATCACCTCGGAGGCCGCGACGATGTCGAAGCCGTTCTCGCGCGGATAGCCGTTGGCCACGCCGCCCAGGCCGACGACGATGTCGCGCAGCGCCCGGTCGTTCATGTCCATCACCCGCCGCCACGGGGTCCTGCGGACGTCCACGCCCAGCTCGTTGCCGTGATGGAGGTGGTTGTCGAGCATCGCCGCCAGCAGGTTGTTGGCGAGGGCGATGGCGTTGAAGTCGCCGGTGAAGTGGAGGTTGATGTCCTCCATCGGCACGACCTGCGCGAAGCCGCCGCCGGCCGCGCCGCCCTTCATGCCGAACACCGGTCCCAGGGACGGCTCGCGCACGCAGATCGCCGCCCGCTTGCCGAGCAGGTTCAAGGCGTCGCCCAGGCCGACCGTGGTCGTCGTCTTGCCTTCGCCGGCCGGCGTCGGCGTCATCGCGGTGACCAGGATCAGCTTGCCGTCGGGCCGACCGCTCAGGGCGGCGATCGAGTCGAGCGACAGCTTCGCCTTGAAGTGCCCGAAGGGTTCGAGGTGCTCCGCGGCGATACCGAGCTTGTCCTGGGCCACCTTGGAGATGCGCTCGAGCTTTGCCTGCTGCGCGATTGCGATGTCAGACGCCATCCTGGCTCCCTCCGCTTGGTGAGTTGGGTCGCTGCGCCGCCGCTATCCCGGAAAGGCGCGGCAATGATAGCTTGCCGAGACGATCGTGGCGAGCGCCTCCCAGGCGCCGGCACCGTCCCGGAGGCGACGTTCTGGCCGCGACCTCGGCGCTGCGGGGCGCCGCCGTTCAGAGGTCCATGCGATAGATTGGTGGCGGCGTCCTCGGCAACCGAAAGGCAGGGGCACGTTCGCATGGGCACCCCGGCAGACAGCCGCCACCCCTTGTTCGTCGCCGCCAGCGACCTGCTCCCGCCGCGGAC
>DATKFK010000032.1:0-2222 GCA_035544375.1 Thermoanaerobaculia bacterium | reverse complement strand
GGCGGCGGAAACCGGATCGGCCGGGTCCCGCCAGCTCGCCAGCTCGCCGTAGCCGAGCGCCTGCCGTGTCGCCGGGTTGGTGACGCGGCCGCCGTCCGCGACCAGGCCGGCGCGCGGCGCCTGCCAGCGCCGTGCCGCGAGGTCGAGCAGCGCCTCGCGCGCCGCCGCCGCCGCCGCCCGCAGCTGTGGCGCCATGGTCGGCGTCGTGCGGCTGCCGAAGGTGCCCGCGTCCCAAGGCGTCAGGCCGGTGTCTCCCATGACCATCTGGATGGCTTCGACCGGCAGGCGCAGCTCCTCGGCGACCTGCTGCGCCAGCGAGGTGCGGATGTTCTGGCCCATCTCGACCTTGCCGGTGAACACCGTGACGCGGCCGTCCTCTCCGAGGTGCAGCCAGGCGCCCAGCTCCCGCGGCAGCTCGCGGCCGAAGCCGCCATGCCCGGACTCGGCGGCGGGAGCCTGGGCCCGCGCCGCGGGGGCGCACAGGCACACCAGCAGGCCGCCCCCCAGCGTCTTCAGGAAGCCGCGGCGATCGACGTCGAACCAGTGCAGCCTCGAGGCGGCGTCGTGCTCGCGAGCCTCGCGCTCCAGCTCCGGATCGGCTGCCGGCGTCATCGCGGCAGTCCCTGCCGCACCGCCCGCGCGGCCAGCTGCACCGCCGCCACGATGCGCGGATAGGTCCCGCAGCGGCAGAGGTTGCCCGACAGGCGGGCGGCGATCTCCTCGGCGGTGGGGTTCGGCTCGGCCGCGAGCAGGGCGACCGCGGCGAGGATCATCCCCGGCGTGCAGTAACCGCACTGGAACGCCTCGGCCTCCAGGAAGGCCGCCTGGACGGGGTGCAGCCGGCCGTCGTGCTCGAGCCCCTCGATGGTGGTGACCTGCTTGCCGGCGGCCGCGGACAGCTCGACGCGGCACGACCTCATCGCGCGGCCGTCGAGCAGCACCGTGCACGCGCCGCACTGCCCCTCGCCGCAGCCGTACTTGGTGCCGGTCAGCTGCAGCCGGTCGCGGAGCACGGAGAGCAGGGTGTCGGTGGGCGGCGCCTCGACCCGCCGCTCGGCGCCGGGTCCGGCAGGCGGCTGCCGGGCGCGGCCCGCAGTCCGGGGCCTGCCGAGTCTAGCACCGCGTTCGTAGTCGAGGCGGCGGCTCAGTAGAAGGGCGTAAAGAGTGCCGAGAGGATCTCGGCGAACCGATTGTCGATGCCGCGGCGCCTCCAGCGCCCGTAGTCGATCTGGCGGCAGTTCTTCATGTCGGCGTCGAACATCGCTTCCACCTTGGCCCCGAAGCCGCGGTCGTAGAAGGTGATGCTTTCCTCGGCGTTCTTCTCCATCGAGCGCGTGTCGAAGTTGATCGAGCCGACGATGGCGAAGAGGCCGTCGAAGACGGCCGCCTTGGTGTGCATCATGGTGGGGAGGTACTCGTAGATCTTGACTCCGCCCTCGAGCAGCTCGCCGTAGTGAACGCGCGAGGCCATGCGCACGACCGGCACGTCGATGTGCTTGCCGGGGACCATGATCCGCACGTCGACGCCGCGCTGCACGGCCTTGACCAGCGCCTCGCGGATCTGCGGGTCGGGAAGGAAGTAGGCGTTCTGGATGTGGACCGTCTTCGCCGCCGACTGGATGGCCACGTAATAGAGCATCTTGGCCAGCGAGGAGGCATCGCCCCGCGACACCTTGATCGCTTGGGCCTCGAGGTTTCCCGCCGGCTCGAGCGGCGGATAGAACTTGTCGCCGGCGAGGATCTCGCCGGTCGTGTACGTCCAGTTCTCGCCGAAGATGGCCTGCAGCTGCGCCGCCACCGGGCCCCAGACCTCGACCTGGGTGTCCCGCCACTCGTTCGGGTTGCGGGCGTTGCCCAGCCATCGCTCCTCGATGCCGAGGCCGCCGGTGAAGCAGACGGCGCCGTCCACGACCAGGATCTTGCGGTGCGTCCGCTGGCCGATGCGCAGCAGGTTCCACGGCCGGACCGGGTGGTAGATCCGGACGTTGACGCCCGCCTTCTTCATCTGATCGGCCAGCGCTCCCAGGTGCCCGCCGGTGCCGTCCACCAGCAGGCGGACCTCGACGCCGCGCCGCGCGGCATCCACCAGGGCATTGCTGACCATGGCGCCCGCCCGGTCGTCGCTGAAGATGTAGGACTCGAGGTTGACCGTCCGCTTGGCGCCTGCGATCGCCTTGATCATGGCGGGAAAGATCTGGTCGCCGTTCTCGAGCAGCTCGGCG
>DATKFK010000031.1:0-4606 GCA_035544375.1 Thermoanaerobaculia bacterium | reverse complement strand
GGGCTCGGGCAACGGGTCCGGCAACTTCCGCAACGTCTACATCAACAGCAAGTGGTCGTTCGCGGTCAACGGCCTGTACCAGATCGCTCCCGACCGGCCGTGGGGCTTCAACGTGGCCGGCAACCTCACCGGGCGCCAGGGCTATCCCGACCCCTACTACATCAACGTCAGCGCGGCGAGCACGAGCGTCCCCAACCCGGCCTTCGGCGGCGAGACCGTCCAGATCGGCAAGGCGGACAGCAACCGGCTCGACAACATCGTCGATTTCGATGCCCGCATCGAGAAGGAGTTCACCTTCCAGGACTTCGGCTTGACCCTGGGCATCGATTGCTTCAACGTCTTCAACGAGGCGTTCGTCCTGCAGCGCGAGGGTGCGTTCCACGTCGCGTCCGCCCCTGTCCCGTCCAACGCGGGATTCGTCAACGAGGTCCTCAGCCCGCGGGTCTTCCGCTTCGGCGCGCGGCTCAGCTTCAAGTAAGCGCTGCGACCGCTCATATCAACGAGCGGCGCTTCGCTTCTTTTCTCTGCCGCCGGGGCGACCCGGCGGTTTTTTTTTGCCTCCGGCCCGGATACACTGATGTGCCGCGCACGGTCCGGCAAACCGGACCCACGCCGGCCACGCGGCTCGCTCCGCCCCATCCAAGGAGGTTCTATGCACTACCGCCGCTGCAATCCATCAGCGCTCCTCGCCGCAGTCCTGCTGTGCTCGGTGTGCTCTGCCCTGCCGCTGCCCGCCCAGGACTGGCGCGGCCGCGGCCGGGTGCAGGGCGTGGTGACCGATCAGGACCAGCATCCGGTCGAAGGCGCCACGGTCACGCTGCGCAAGGGCAACGACCCGGTGAAGGCCGAAAACCCGGGACCGTCGCCGCTCAAGACCGACAAGAAAGGCCGGTGGAGCATGCTCGGCATCGCCCACGGGGCCTGGGGCGTGCTCATCGAGAAGCAGGGGTACATCCCTTCCGAGGGCCGGATCAACGTCGAAGAGGAGGGCCTGGTCCCGCCCATCCTGGTCTCGCTCAAGCCGATTCCCAAGGAGCAGGCCCAGCAGGAGCAGGCGCCGAGCAAGGGCAGCCAGGCGATGGCGGCGATCAACGACGGCAATGCCGCGCTGCAGGCCGACAAGGCCGTGGAGGCGCGCGAGGCCTACCAGAAGGCGCTGGCGCTGCTCGATCCGCCCAACCAGGTGCCGGTGCTGCGCGCCATCGCCAGCACCTACTACCGCGAGTCGGGGCAGGTCAAGACCAAGGAGGAGAAGGCGCAGAAGATCAGCCAGTCGATCGACACCCTCAAGCAGGCGCTGGCGATCAAGCCTGACGACGCGGATTCGTTGCAGCTCATCGTCAACCTGCTGGTCGGCGCCGGGCGCGAGGCGGAAGCCCAGACCTACATGGCGAAGCTGCCGCAAGGGGCGAAGGTGGACGCCGACACGCTGATCAACGTCGGCATCAAGTACTACAACGAAAAGCAGCTGGACAAGGCGCTCGAGCAGTTCAACCGCGTGGTCACCGAGAACCCGGACATGGCGGAGGCTTACTACTACCGCGGCCTGGTCTACCTCAACAAGAACAAGGTTCCCGAGGCCAAGGCCGACTTCAAGAAGCTGCTCGAAATCGACCCCAAGAGCAAGTACGCCAACGAGGCGCGGGAGTACCTGAAGGCCCTGTGATGCCGCCGGCGAGCAAGGGGGGACGGGGCTCTTCGTCCCCGGCGCGGCCGCGCCGGCCCCTGACCGCGGCCGGCCTGGCGGCCGCCCTGGCTGCGATGGCTGCGATGGCCGCGATGGCCGCGGTGGCGGCCGCCGCCGTGGCCCTTGCCCTCGCGGCCGGCCATGGCCTGCCTGCCGCCGGGTCCGGCCCGGCGGCGGGAGCGGCCGCCGCCGGGCCGGCGCTGCGCGGCGCCGACGTCGTGCTGATCACCGTCGATACCCTGCGGGCCGACGCCCTGGGCTTCGCCGGCAACCGCCTGGCCGCGACGCCGACCCTCGATCGGCTGGCCGCTGCCGGGCGGGTCTATCCGGACGCCCACGCCCACAACGTCGTCACCCTCCCCTCCCACACCAACATCCTGACCGGCCTCTACCCCTTTCAGCACGGGGTCAGGGAGAACAGCGGCTTCAGGCTGCCGCCGTCGATCCCGACGCTGGGCACCTACCTGCGGCGCGCGGGCTATGCCACCGCCGCCTTCGTGGGCGCCTTCCCGCTCGACGCCCGGTTCGGCCTGGGCGCCGGCTTCGACCGTTACGACGACGCCTTCCCGCGCGGCTCGAATCCCGATCAGTACCGGTTCGCCCAGCGGCGCGGCGACGAGGTGGTCAGGCCCGCCCTCGCCTGGTGGCGGGCCAGGCGCGGCAGCCGCCGGTTCCTCTGGGTGCACATCTACGATCCGCACGCTCCCTACGAGCCGCCGGAGCCGTTCGCCAGCCGCTTCAAGAACCACCCCTACCTCGGCGAGGTGGCCGCCGCCGACTCCTTTCTCGCTCCCCTCCTGGACCCCATGCTGAGCGGCAAGGAACCGGCGGCGCTCGTCGTCTTCACCGCCGACCACGGCGAATCGCTCGGCGAGCACGGCGAGCTGACGCACGGCCTGCTCGCCTACGAGGCGACCCTCCACGTGCCGCTGGTGATCTGGGGGCCCGGGGTGCCGCCCGGCCGGGACCTCCGGGAGGCGCGCCACGTCGACATCGTGCCGACGGTGCTCGCGGCGCTGCGGCTGCCGGTGCCAGCCGGCCTGCCGGGCCGTTCGCTGCTGGCCCCGGCGCCGGCCGGCCCGGTGCAGAGCTATTTCGAGGCGCTGACCGGCAACCTGACGCGCGGCTGGGCGCCCCTGCGCGGCATGCTGCGCGACCACCGCAAGCTGATCGATCTGCCGCTGCCGGAGCTCTACAACCTGCGCGACGATCCCGGCGAGGCGCACAACGTCTACGACCAGGACCGCCCCACCGCCCGCGCGCTGGCGTCGGTCCTGCCCGCCGAGTCGCACTGGCCGCCGGCCAAGGGGCGCGTCTCGAGCGAGGAGGCGGCGCGCCTGGCCAGCCTGGGTTACCTGAGCGCCACCGCGCCGCACGCCGGCGCCTACACCGCCGCCGACGATCCCAAGCGGCTCATCGGCATGGAACAGCAGATGCAGGAGAGCCTCGTCCTGTACCAGGAGCGGCGCTTCGCCGAGGCCGCGGCGCTGTGCCGCAAGATCATCGCCGAGCGGCCGACGATCCCCGCGGTCTACGAGTCCCTGGCGCTGGCGCTGCGCCAGCTCGAGCGCCACGACGAAGCCATCGCCGCGCTCAAGACCGCCATGGCCAAGGGACTCGACACCGAGGGGATCCGCCGCCAGCTCGGGCAGGCGCTGTGCGAGGTGGGCCGAGCGCCCGAGGCGGTTGCGGTGCTGGCGCCGATCGCCGCCGCGGGCGACGCCGAGACCGTCACCGCCTACGGCGTGGCGCTCGGCGACGCCGGCCGCTACCAGGAGGCGATCGCCGAGCTCAAGAAGGCGGCGGCGGCCTCGCCTGCCGATCCGGCGCCGCTCGAGGACCTGGGGGTGGTCGCCCTGCACATGGACCGTCCAGCCGAGGCCCGGCGCTACCTCGAAAGCGCCCTGCGGCTCAACGACCGCCTGCCGGTCTCGTGGAACACCCTGGGGGTCGCCCTCTTCCGCCAGCAGCAGACCGGCGCCGCCCTGGATGCCTGGGAAAAGGCCGTGGCCATCGATCCCCGGCAGTACGACGCGCTTTACAACATCGGCCTGGTGGCAGCGGACGCCGGCAAGCCGAAGCAGGCGGCGAAGGCGCTCGAACGCTTCGTCGAAACGGCCCCGCCGGCCCGCTTCGCCGGCGACATCGCCAAGGCCCGCGCCCTGCTCGAACACCTCAAGTCCTGACGCAGAAACTCAAGTCCTGAAGCTGGTTCAGGGCTGTCACGCGTAAGACCACCTCGCGCACTACGGAGGATGGGATCTTCGGGACGTGCGTGTAACACCTGTGCCCGAGGTCCGCCAAAGCTGAAGGGCGCCCCCCTGGCCATTGTCCCGCCGCGGGTTTCAGCTCCCGTTTCCCATCGGCACGCGTGAACCTGACGAGCCGGTTGGCACGCGCGCACCTGCATGTGCACATCTCGTCATCGAGGAGGCGAAGGCAAGTCTTACCATGCTCGAGTCCGCGAACATCGAAGAGGCCCCGGCCGCCGGTGACGGTGACGGCCTGGCCCAGGGGTTCGCGCCGCCGCGGACGCCGCTCGAGCAGCGCCTGGTCGCCCTTTGGAGCGAGGTCCTGGGCGTCGAGCGCATCGGGCGGCAGGACAACTTCTTCGCCCTGGGCGGCCACTCGCTGCTCGCCGGCCGCCTGCTGTCGCGCCTGCGCGACGCCTTCGGGACCGACCTGCCGCTCTCGGCGCTGTTCGCCGCGCCGACGGTTGCCGGCCTCGCGGCGGCCATCGCAGCGGCCCGCACGCTCGGTGCGGCAACGGCGGGCGCCGGCGGCAATGGGAGCAACGGCAGGCTTCGCGGCGCACCAGCCCCGGACGCCTCCTACCCCGGCGGGCACTGTCCGCCTGCGCCGCTGCAGCTGGGCATCTGGCTTGCCGATCGCGCCGCGCCCGGCGAACCGCTCTTCCAC
>DATKFK010000030.1:0-3283 GCA_035544375.1 Thermoanaerobaculia bacterium | reverse complement strand
GTGCGCGCCAACTACGTCCGCGCCCTCGAAAAGCTCATCGAGCACGGCGTCTACCCGGCCATCGCGACCCACGACGAGTACCTGGCCTGCGCGGCGGCCGGGCTGATCGACAAGTACGGCCTCAAACCCCACCAGTACGAGTTCCAGATGCTCCTGGGTGTCGATCAGGAGCTGCGCGACATCCTGATCGCCGCCGGCCACCGCCTGCGCGTCTACGTCCCCTACGGCCAGGACTGGTATCCCTACTCGATCCGGCGGCTGCGCGAGAACCCCGAGGTGGCGCGCCACGTCCTGCGCGCCCTGCTCGCCGGGAGGTAGCGCGAGCGTGACGCGCGGCGGTTCAGGCCATCGCGCTCTTCCATTCCAGGTAGGCCTTGGCGGCTTCGCCCAGGAAGTTGGGGTGCTCGGGGCGCCAGCCGAGCTCGGCGGCGCGCCGGCTCTCGACGAACTGGTCGAGGGCCAGGCAGTCGGCGAAGGGACCGAGGGTCTGGCGCGCCTCCGCCAGCGGGATCGATCGCGTCGCGCCGCCCTTGCCGGCGGCCTCGCTGGCGGCGCGGGCCACCTCGGCCAGCGGCACGGCGTTGCCGTCGACGGCGTGGAAGACGCCGCGCGCGTGATGCTCGACGACGCGGCGGTAGAAGCGCGCCAGGTCCTCGACGTGGATCATCGGCAGCCGGTTGGTGCCGTCGCCGACGTACGCCGCGGCGCCCTCCTTCTCGGCCGACGCGAAGTAGTCGCCGGTCAGGCCGCCGCGCCCGCCGTAGACGATACCGGGGCGGATGACGGCGCTCGCCAGCTGGTGGATGCCGGCCTCGAGCGCCAGGTGCTCGTGCGCCGGCCGCCAGGCGACCAGGGGCATGGGACGGTCGATCGGCGCCCCCTCGAACGCCGGGGCGTCGCCGGTCGCGCCCAGCACCCAGATGCCGGACGTGTAGATCAGCGAGCGCGCCTTGCCGGCGCGGGCGGCGGCGATCAGCGTCTCGACCGCGGTGCGGTCGGCGGCCACCGCCGCGGGTCCGGTGCTGAAGGCGGTGTGCACCAGCGCGTCGTGCTCGGCGGCGTGCTCGCGGTAGCTGGCGGGATCGGCGATGTCGCCGATCACCGCGCGCGCTCCCAGCCGGCGCACCAGCGCGGCCTTGTCGTCGCTGCGCACCAGGCCGGTCACCTCGTGGCCCAGGGCCACCAGCTCGCCGACGACCGCATGGCCGATGTACCCCGTTGCACCCGTGACGAAGATGTACATGCTTAGGCTCCTCCCCGGCCGGATCTTAGCAGCAGCGCCCGCGCCCCGGCCCGCGCCCCGGCTCGTGTCCCGGCTCGCGTCTCGGGCTCCCGTCCAGGGCGCACGTTTCGAGGGAATGCCGCGCTGCGGCAACGGCAGGGCCACCGGAGCGTTTGACGGCCGGAGGTGCCGGTGTTAGCATTTTTTCCCCATCAGCCTTGCACTTGGGAGCCAAGCAGCATGGCCGGTAGGACTTTGCCTCCCAAGCGACCGCCGACACGCGGAACTATGGACGACCCTTCGGACGCCGCCGACGCCAAGCGCGGACTCGACCTCGAGCCCGATACCGACGGCATCGACCTCGCGGCCTTGCAGGAGAGCAGCACCACCCAGACCTTCGAGACCTCGACGCGCGAGCGCATCGAGCGCGGCGTCGTGCTGGCGGAGTCGGAGGCCGACGTGATCCTCATCGCGCATCCCGAGTCGCAGCGGCTGGGGTCGCGGTACCGCCTGTCGCCGGGCACCCTGCTCGAGATCGGCCGCTCGCCGCTGGTGGGCCTCAGCCTGCCGGAGGTGATGTCGATCTCGCGCAAGCATGCGCGCTTGCGCTACGCCGGACCGGTGGTGACGATCGAAGACCTGGGCTCGACCAACGGCACCTTCGTCAACGGCCACCCGATCCAGGGGCGCACGGTGCTCAAGAGCGGCGACCGCTTCCAGACCGCGGCCGTGCACTTCAAGTTCCTGCACGAGCAGGACGTCGAGAGCGCCTATCACCTGGCGATCTACGAGCTGGTGGCGCGTGACGGGCTGACCGAGATCTTCAACAAGCGCAAGTACGAGGAGGAAGTGCAGCGCGAGTTCGCGCGCGCCGTCCGCCACCACCGGCCGCTGACCCTGATCCTCTTCGACCTCGACGAGTTCAAGCAGATCAACGACAGCTACGGCCACCTGTGCGGCGACTTCGTCTTGAAGCAGGTGGCGTCGCTGGCGCGCGACCTGATCCGTCCGGAAGAGGTGCTGGCGCGGGTCGGCGGCGACGAGTTCGCGATCCTCGCCCCCGAAACCGGCATCCACGGCGCCGAGACCCTGGCGCTCAAGCTGCGGGAGCGCATCGAGGGCTTCGAGCACCGCTACGGCGAGGTCAAGATCGCCGTCCGCTGCTCCTTCGGGGTGGCCGAGCTGGCGCCCGAGATGAGCAGCCCGCAGGACCTGTTCCAGGCCGCCGACGCGGCGCTGATGGTCGCCAAGCGCAGCGGCCGCAACCGCGTCAACGTCCGCGGCGGCCACCGCGCCGGCGCCGCCGCGGCCGGCGGCGGCTAGGCTGGGGCTCCGGCCGCCAATCCCTCCCGCTCTTCGCGCTCGCCCCCGCGGCCGGCGCTACCTGCGGCCTTTCCGTGGGGGGGTCGCCTTCGGCGGTGATTCCAGCAGGTAGGTCTCCAGGAAGACGATCGACACCGTTCGCAGATAGTCGGAGTTGGCCTTCTTCTGGTAGCCATGTCCCTCGTCCTTGGCGACCAGGTACCACACCGGCACGTGCTGCGCTTCGACCGCGGCGACGATCTGATCCGATTCCGAGACCGGCACCCGCGGGTCGTTGGCGCCCGCCGCCACCAGCAGGGGTTTGCGGATCTGGTCGGCGTGCCGGACCGGAGCGATGCCTTCGAGGAAGGCGCGCATCTGCGGATCGCGCTCGTCGCCGTACTCGACGCGGCGCAGGTCGCGGCGGTAGAGCTGCGTGTGCTCGAGGAAGGTGACGAAGTTGCTGATGCCGACGGTGTCGAAGCCGCAGGCCAGGCGGTTGCTGTAGTGGGTCATCGCGGCCAGCACCATGTAACCGCCGTAGGAGCCCCCGGCCACCATGACGCGGCCGGCGTCGAGGCCGGGTTGAGCGGCGATCCAGTCGAGCAGCGCGCCAATGTCCTTGACCGAATCCTCCCGCTTCTCGGCATTGTCGAGCGTCAGGTACGACTTGCCGTAGCCCGAGGAGCCGCGCACGTTGGGCGCGATCACCGCCACGCCGAGCTGGTCGACGAGGTAGTTGAGCGGGCCCTGGAAGCC
>DATKFK010000029.1:0-14881 GCA_035544375.1 Thermoanaerobaculia bacterium | reverse complement strand
CCGAGATCAGCGGCATCTCCTGCATCCATGCCGACGACGACATCCAGTTCCACACCGTCGGCCGGCCCATCCCGGGGACCGAGATCGCCATCTCCGAGCAGGGGGAGATCCTGTCGCGCAGCCCGTCGGTGTTCGCCGGCTACTACAAGAACGAGGCCGCGACCACCGAGACGCTGGCCGGCGGCTGGCTGCATTCGGGGGACGCCGGCTACCTGACCGCGGACGGCCACCTGGTGGTCGTGGACCGCATGCAGGACGTGATGCAGCTCGCCGGCGGCGCCCGGTTCTCGCCGCAGTACGTCGAGAACCGGCTCAAGTTCTCGCCCTACGTCAAGGAAGCCGTGGTGGTCGGCAAGGACCGTCCCTACCTCACGGCCATGCTGTGCATCGACATGGCCATCGTCGGCAAATGGGCCGAGAGCCACCAGCTCGGCTACACCACCTACACCGACCTCGCGGCCAAGAGCGAGGTGTACGAGCTGGTGCTCCGCGAGGTCGAGAAGGTCAACGCGACCCTGCCGGAGGCCGCGCGGATCAGGAAATTCGTCCTGCTCTACAAGGAGCTCGACGCCGACGACGAAGAGCTGACGCGCACCCGCAAGGTCAGGCGCGCCTTCGTCGAGGAGCGCTACCGGCAGGTGATCGCTGCGCTGTACGGCGGGGCGCGGGAGGTGCCGATCGACGCCGTCATCCGGTTCCAGGACGGCAAGACCGCGCGCATCCGGACGACGCTGCAGGTGCGGGAGCTGGGCGGGGCCGCCAAGGCGCCGACGATTGCCGCAACGAAAGTGCGGCGGGGGCATGCCGCGGGGCGTGGCGGGGGGCGTCCCTGACCATGGGCTTCTTCCTGCAGCTGGTGATCAATGGCCTGGTGGTCGGCAGCATCTACGCGCTGGTGGCCATGGGCTTCGTGATCATCTACAAGTCCACCAGCGTGCTCAATTTCGCCCAGGGCGAGTTCCTCCTGCTCGGGGCCTACGTCAGCCTGGCGCTGGCGACCCGATACCACGTCCCGTTCTACGCCACCGTGCTGCTGACGCTCGGCTTCGCGGTCGTTCTCGGCCTGGCGATCGAGCGTCTGATCCTGCGGCCGATGATCGGCGAGCCGGTGGTCTCGGTGATCATGGTGACGCTGGGCCTGTCCAGCATCCTGCGGGCCGTGGTGCAGGGGATCTGGGGCACCGACACCCGGCCCTATCCCGAGATCTTCCCCAGCGCGCCGGTGATGCTCGGACCGGTGCCGGTGTCGCGGGCGTACGCCTGGAGCGTGGGCTGCGTCGTCGTCCTTCTCGTCCTCTTCACCCTGTTCTTCAAGTACTCGCGCTTCGGCATCGCCATGCGCGCCACCGCGTTCTCGCAGCAGGTGGCGCTCTCGATGGGCATCCCGGTGCGGCACATCTTCGCGCTGGCCTGGGCGATCGCGGCGGTCGTGTCGGCGATCGGCGGCATCCTGCTGGGGGCGGTGCGCACCGGGGTGGACCAGTCGCTGGCGCTGATCGGCCTCAAGGTCCTGCCGGTGGTGATCCTTGGCGGTCTCGACAGCATCCTGGGCGCGATCGTCGGCGGGCTGTTGATCGGCGTCCTGGAGAACCTGGCGGGCGGCTACCTGGACCCGGTCTTCGGCGGCGGGGTGAAGGAGGTCGCGCCCTTCGTGATCCTGGTGTCGATCCTGATGGTCAAGCCGTACGGGCTGTTCGGCAAGGTGCGGATCGAGCGCGTCTGACGCGCGCGCGGCGTCCGCAGGGGGGCCTGGGTTTGCGGTCATGATCCGGTGCGGCGATTTCAAGACGTCCTATGCGGACGACATGGGAATCTTCGACTCCGGCCTGGCGCGCTTCAGCCTGGGGCTCTTCCTGCTGGCACTGCTCGCCGTGCCGATGGTCGCCAGCAACTACTGGATGGACGTAACCAACCGCATCGGCATTGCCGTCATCGGCGCGGTGGGGCTCAACATCCTGACCGGCTCGACCGGCCAGATCTCGCTCGGCAACGCCGCGTTCATGGCGGTCGGCGCCTACGGCACCGCGTACCTGGGCGGCCACCTGGGCCTGCCGCACCTGGTGACGATCCCGCTCGCCGGCCTGCTGGCCGCGGTGGCCGGCATGATCTTCGGCGTGCCCTCGCTGCGCCTCAAGGGGCTCTACCTGGCGATGGCGACCCTGGCGGCGCATTTCATCGTCGAGTTCGTGGTGACCCACTGGAACGGCGTCACCGGCGGGGTGAACGGGGTGAGCGTGCCGCCGCCGGCGCTGTTCGGACGGGCTCTCGATTCCGACTTCAAGCTGTTCTACCTCATCTTCCCCGTGACCTGCCTGCTGGTGCTCTTCGCCAAGAACCTCTTCCGCACCAAGGTCGGCAAGGCGTTCGTCGCCATCCGCGACCACGACATCTCGGCGGAGGTCATGGGCGTCGACCTGTTCAAGTACAAGCTGCTGTCCTTCGGCGTCAGCTCGTTCTACGCCGGCGTCGCGGGTTCGCTGCTGGCGTACCAGGCAAGGTACATCAGCCCCGAGAGCTTCCCCATCACCCTGGCCATCGACGCGCTGGCGATGATCATCATCGGCGGCATGGGCAGCATCCTGGGCGCGATCCTCGGCGCCATCTTCTTGACCGGCCTGCCCGAGCTGCTGCGCCTGGGGACCTCCAGGCTGAGCGACGTCTTCCCCTCCCTGGTGGGGCTGTTCGCCTCTTTGAAGCTGGGCGTGTTCGGCCTGGCCATCGTGCTGTTCCTGGTCTTCGAGCCCGACGGCCTCGCGGCGCGCTGGCACAAGATCAAGACCTACTGGCGCCTCTACCCGTTCTCCTATTGACGGCGGACCCTGCAAATACCCCTTGACACCGGCGAGAAGTCCGCTACGCTTAATGACGTGGACGAGATCGCGGCGCCCGACCAACCTCCGAGTAGCAGCTGCAGCGTCGCCTTTGCGGACGTCTGGCGACCTGTGGGGCCCTTAGGGACCATCCCTCTCTCTCCCGCCTTCCACCCTTTCACCTCCATCTCCCGTTCTGCCGCAGTGCCCCCGGCTCCTCCGGAAGCCCACCAGGCTCTCGCAGCCCGCGAAGCCAATGCGGGCGGCCTGCGGCGGCACCTCGCCTCGCTAGCGCACTGATCGCCATGCGCTCGGAGCCCCCCGGGGCATTCGTCGCCGGCCGGCAAGCGGACCGGATCGAGGATCCGAGCAGGGCGGAGCCTTCGCCGCCGGCGAGCCCATCGCGGCGCAGCCGCGCCCGATCCAACTCGAAAACGCCCCCTCCATTGCGAGCGGGGGAAGCCTTGTCTCATCAGGGAGGAGTCCGACGATGAAGCGAGAGGCCTTCGCCTCGGTCGTTGAACCGCTGACCGCCAGGCGCGAGGAGATCTGCGCCGTCGTCAACGACAGCTACGATCCCGCGGCCTGGGGGGACTGGAAGTGGCAGATGCGCCACCGCCTGACCCGGCTCGATCAGTTCGATCGCCTGCTGCGGCTCACCGAGACGGAGCGGCGGGGACTGGCGCTGGCGAGCGAGAAGTTCTCGGTCGCGGTGACCCCGTACTTCGCGGCGTTGATCGACCCCGAGGACCCGGGCTGTCCGATCCGCAGGCAGGTGGTGCCGGTCGAGGGCGAGATGGTGGTGTCCCCGGGCGACATGACCGATCCCCTGGACGAGGACGGCGCCAGCGTCGTCGAGGGGCTGGTGCACCGCTATCCCGACCGCGTGCTCTTCCTCGTCCTCGACACCTGCGCCGCCTACTGCCGCTACTGCACGCGCAGCCGGCTGGTCAGCCAGGGAGAGCTCGAGCCGCTCGGCCGCCGCGTCGACGCGGTGATCTCCTACCTGCAGGCGCATCACGAGGTGCGCGACGTGCTGATCTCGGGCGGCGATCCGCTGCTGATGTCGGACGCCACTCTCGACAAGCTGCTCGGCAGATTGCGCGAGATCCCGCACCTCGAGTTCCTGCGCATCGGCACCCGCATCCCCTGCTTCCTGCCGCAGCGCATCACGCCCCAGCTGGTGGCGGTGCTGCGCAAGCATCGCGCCTGGTTGTCGGTGCACTTCTGCCACGCGCGGGAGCTGACGCCGGAGGTGGCGCAGGCCGCCGACCTGCTGGCCGACGGCGGCATCCCGCTCGGCTGCCAGACCGTGCTGCTCAAGGGCGTCAACGACTCCGCCCCGGTGTTGCGCGAGCTGTTCCACGGCCTGCTCAAGCTGCGCATCCGCCCGTACTACCTCTACCAGTGCGACCCCGTGCTCGGCTCCGGCCATCTGCGGACCTCGGTCGCGACCGGGCTCGAGCTGATGGACCAGCTGCGCGGCCACACCACCGGCTACGCCGTGCCCACCTACGTGGTCGACGCTCCGGGCGGCGGCGGCAAGATCCCGGTCCAGACCGAGACCATCGTGGGTCACGACAAGGGCGTCTGGCAGCTGCGCAACTGGGCCGGCAAGGTCTACAGCTACCGCGATCCTCACGCCGAGGCGCGGTGAGGTGCCACTCCTGAGCCAGCCGCCATCGCCGGGGCCGGCGCTGCGCATCGCGCTCGCCTACGACCTGAAGTCGGACTACCTCGCCGCCGGCTTCTCGCCCGAGGCGGTGATGGAGTTCGACGACGAGGCGACCGTCGATGCCCTCGAGACCGCCCTGGCGGCGATCGGCCACCGCCCCCATCGCGTCGGGCGCGGCGTCGAGCTGGCGCGCCGGCTGGCCGCGGGCGAGCGCTGGGACCTGGTCTTCAACTTCGCCGAAGGCGTGAGCGGCCGCTCGCGCGAGGCGCAGGTGCCGGCGGTGTGCGAGCTGTTCGGGCAGCCTTACACCTTCTCGGACCCGCTCACCGCGGCGCTGACGCTCGACAAGCCGCTGGCCAAGCGCGTGGTGCGCGACCTGGGGCTGCCGACCGCGCCGTTCGCGGTGGTCGGCTCTGCCGAGGAGGCCGCCGCGGTCGATCTGCCGCTGCCGCTGTTCGTCAAGCCGATCGCGGAGGGCAGCTCGAAAGGGGTCAGCCGGCTCTCGAAGGTGAGCCGGCGGGAGGATCTGCCCGGCCGCTGCGCCGAGCTGATTGCCGCCTTCGCGCAGCCGGTGCTGGTCGAGACCTATCTGCCGGGCCGGGAGATCACCGTCGGCATCGTCGGCAATTTCGGCAACGGCGGCGCGCCGCGGGCGCTGGGGACGATGGAGATCAGCTTCGGAACCGGCAGCGACCGCGAGTTCTACACCGCGCTCAACAAGGGAGAGTTCGAGCAGCGGGTCAGCTACGCCCTGCTCGACGGCGAGCCGGTCGCCGCGCGCGCTCGCGAGCTGGCGCTGGCGGCCTATGCGGCGCTGGGCTGCCGCGACGCCGCTCGGGTCGACCTGCGCTGCGCCGCGGACGGCGAACCGAATTTCCTCGAGATCAATCCGCTGCCCGGCCTGCATCCGATCCGCTCCGATCTGCCGATCATGTGCACGCTGGGCGGCGTCGAGTACCGGCACCTGGTGGCGGAGATCGTCGCCGCGGCGGCGCATCGATGGGGGCTGTGGAGCTGATGCGGCGGCCGGGGCGCCTGGCGGACTTCGCGCTGCTGCGGGAGGTGCCGCGGGTGATCGTCGCCCACAACCCGGTGGGCCCGCTGGACGACCCTTCGACCTCGGACGTGCTCGCCCAGGTGGACATGGTGACCGCAGCGCTTGCCGAGCTCGGCATCGAGGCGACCCGGCTCGCCGTCGCCGGCTGGCGGATCTGGGAAGACCTGGCGAGCGGAGCGCCGCCGCTCCCGCCCGGCACCCTGGTGTTCAACCTGGTCGAGGCGCCGGCCGGCGTGCCCGGCGTCCACCCGGCCAACGCCGCGGCGCTCGAGCTGCTGGGGCTGCCTTTCTCGGGATCGAGCGCGGCGTCCCTGTGGCTGACCACCGACAAGCTGGCGACGCGGGCGGTGCTCGCCGCGGAGGGTCTGCCGGTCCCGGCCGGCGGCCGGCTCGACGGCTGCGACGGCGGCGGCGGACGTGGCGGAAACGACAGCGGCAGCACCGAGGTGCTGGACCGCGTCCCGCCACCCTGGATCCTGAAGCCGGCTCACGAAGACGCCTCTCTGGGGCTGGACGGCGAGGCGGTGTGCGCCACCCGCGAGGCGGCGCTGGCGCGGGCGGCCGAGCTGCTGCGGCGCTTCCCCGGCCAGCCGCTGGTCGTCGAGCACTACCTCCCCGGGCGGGAGCTCAACGTCTCGTTGCTGGAGGCGACGGCCACAGTCACGGCGACGACGGCGATCGCGGCGGCGGCTACGCCAACGGCGGCGATCGCGGCGGCGGTCATGGCGGGGTCGAGCGCTGCGACGCCGGCGCCGGCCCCGGAGCCGGGCCGCAACGGCGGCGGGCCGATGTCGCTGCCGGTGGCCGAGATCGAGTTCGTCGACTACCCGCCCGGCATGCCGCGGATCGTCGGCTACGAGGCGAAGTGGCAGCCGGAATCGTTCGCGTACACCCACACCGTCCGCCGCTTCCCGCACGACGCCGCCTCGGCGCCGCTGCTCGAGCAGGCGCGCCGGCTGGCGGTTGCCGCCTGGCGCGCCTGCGGTCTCGCCGGCTACGGCCGGGTCGATTTGCGCCTCGACGAGTGCGGCGTGCCGCACGTCTTGGAGGTCAACGCCAACCCGTGCCTGGCCGCCGATGCCGGCTTCATGGCGGCCGCCGAGCAGGCCGGCCTCACCGCGGCCGAGGTGATCGCCCGCATCCTCGTCGCCGCCGTCGAGCGGCACCGGCGCCTGGGCGCGCCCACGCTCCAGCCCTCCCACGCGGCGGTGGTGGGCGCCGCCGGCCCGCCGGCCAGTCGTCGGCGCCAGTCGGCGCGCCGTCTCCGCGCCGTGGGTTAACCGACGCATGAGGATCGCGATCCTGGGGGCGGGCGGTGTCGGCGGCTATTACGGCGGCGTGCTCGCCCGTGCCGGCCATCCGGTGGCGATGCTGGCCCGCGGCGCTCATCTCGCGGCGCTCCGGGCGCGGGGCATCGAAGTCCGCAATCCCGGCGAAACCTTCACCGCGCCGGTCGCGGCGACCGACGATCCGCGGCAACTGGGCGAGGTCGAGCTGGCGATCCTGGCGGTCAAGAGCTATTCGCTGCCCGAGATCCTGCCGGCGGTCCGGCTGGTGGCGGAGACCGGCGCGACGATCCTGCCGCTCTTGAACGGCGTCGAGGTCGCCGACCGGCTGGCGGCGGGCGGCGTGCCAGCCGCCAACCTGCTCGGCGGCCTCTCCCGGATCAGCGCCGCGCGCGTCGCACCCGGCGTCGTCGAGCGCCGCAGCCCGTTCCAGCAGATCGTGGCGGGCGAGCTCGGGGGCGGCATCTCCGAGCGCGCCGAGCGCATCGCCGCCATGCTGCGCGACGCCGGCGTGGACGGCACCAAGGCCTCGGCCGACATCACCGCGGACCTGTGGCGGAAGTTCGCCTTCATCGCCACCATGGCCACCGCCTGCGGCCTGGCGCGCTCGCCGGTCGGGCCGCTGCGCACCCTGCCGCTGGGGCATCTCCTGCTCGAGCGGGCCGTCGGCGAGGTGGTCGCCGTGGCGCGGGCGCGCGGCGTGGCGCTGGATGCGGACGAGGAAGCCAAGGTGGTCAAGATCATCGACTCGATGCCCGAGACGATGAAGCCCAGCTTCCTTCTCGACCTCGAGGCGGGCGGCCCGACGGAGCTGGACGATCTGAGCGGCGCGGTCGCCCGGCTCGGCAGGCAGGCCGGCATCGAGACGCCGGTGCACGACACCGCCGCGGCCGCCCTGGCACTCGCCGGGCGGCGCGGATAGACTTCGGCGCAACATTCTCCGTCGGCGCCGCGAGCGCCGGCGACGTGCGCGCCTCCGGCTCGGCGCCGCCGGCTGACGTCAAGGCCATTCGTCGTTTGTCAGGGAGGTCATGACACGATGAACCTGCTCGGCCCGTTCCGCACCCTCACTCCGACGCAACGCCGCACCTTCATCGCCTGTTTCCTCGGCTGGTCGCTCGACGCCTTCGACTTCTTCATCATGGTCTGGTGTCTCAACGCCATCGCCACCGACTTCCACGCCAAGGTCTCCGCCGTCGCCGAAGGGATCTTCCTGACCCTGGCCCTGCGGCCGGTGGGCGCCTTCCTGTTCGGGCGCCTGGCCGACCGCTTCGGGCGGCGGCCCACCCTGATGCTCAACATCGTCTCCTACTCGGTGTTCGAGCTCGCCTCCGCGTTCGCCCCCTCGCTCTCCGCCTTGCTGTGGACGCGCGCGCTCTTCGGCGTGGCGATGGGCGGCGAGTGGGGCGTCGGCGCGGCGCTGACGTTCGAGACCCTGCCGGCGGAGGGCCGCGGCTTCTTCTCCGGCCTCCTGCAGGAGGGCTACGTGGTCGGCTACCTGGTCGCCGCCGCGGCGTACGGCCTGCTGTTCTCTTCCATCGGCTGGCGCGGGATGTTCGTCGTCGGAGCGCTGCCGGCCTTCCTGGTGCTCTACATCCGCTCGCAGGTGGAGGAGTCTCCGGCATTCGTGCAGGGCCGCGCGGCGGTTCAGGAGAAGCGCCACCTCGGCGCCGACGTCAGGACCTACATCGGCAGCTTCCTGTTCCTCATCGTGCTGATGTTCGCCTTCAACTCCTTCAGCCACGGCACCCAGGACCTGTATCCGACCTTCCTCCAGAAGAACCTCAGCCTGTCGGTGCAGACGCAAGGCCTGATCGGGATCATCGGCAGCGTCGGCGCGCTCTTCGGCGGCATCCTGTTCGGCGCCTGGTCGGAGCGCATCGGCCGCCGCCGGGCCATCGTCATCGCGGCGCTCCTCGCCCTGCCGATGATCCCGCTATGGGCTTACTCGCACACCGTCCCGATGATCGCGCTCGGCGGCTTCCTCATGCAGTTCATGGTGCAGGGGGCGTGGGGCATCATCCCGGCGCACTTGAACGAGCTGTCGCCGCCCTCGGTGCGGGGAACCTTCCCGGGCTTCACCTATCAGCTCGGCAACCTGCTCTCTTCGCGCAACGTGGTCATCCAGGCCAAGCTCGTCGAGCAGCGCTTCGGCGGCAGGTACCCGCCGGTGCTGGCCGGGACGGTGGTGGTGGTGGCGACCCTGGTGGCGGTGGTCACGATGCTCGGCAGGGAGGCCAAGGGCGCCGACCTCACGGGCACTCACCACGCGCCGGTGCCCGAGGGTGCGGCCGCCGCCAAGTGAGGCTGCGCCGGGCCTGAGCCGCACGCGCGACAGATCGAACGGCCTCACCGCGACGCGAGCCGGCTCCGGATCGACGAGGGCGCCGGCTGGAAAGGCTGCCCAGGGCGGCAGCGCGGCGGCCGTCGCAGCAGCCGCCGCCGTGACGGCAAATTCCCGCCTGGTGAGGTCTCGGGCCATTGCCGCACCAGTGTGGACAGCGGGCGCCGCGGACTGCAATGCGGCGGCGTTGCAGACTTGCGGCGCGTGCGGGCGGCACGGCGGCGGGCTGGCGAGGGTCCGGCGCCAGGTAGCGAAAGGGTGGGCGGGCAGCCCAGGGTCCGGCGCCAGGAAGGGTGTCGTTTTCCGTCTATACTTAATGTGCCATGGCTGGCTCTGCCCTCAAGCTCTGCTATGCCGATCTCCTCGCCTTCCCCGAGGATGGGAAGCGCCACGAGCTGATCGACGGCGAACACTACGTGAGCGCCGCTCCGACGCTGCGTCATCAGATCGTGCTGAGCAATTTATTCTCGGCGCTTCATGGCTTCATCCGGCCTCGCCACTTGGGGATGGTCTTCTTCGCTCCTGTCGACGTCCTCATGTCCGACCACGACGTGGTCGAGCCCGACCTGCTCTACGTCAGGCGCGAGCGGCAGGCGATCCTCGAGGAGCGGTTCGTCCGTGGCGCGCCGGACCTGGCGGTCGAGGTCATCTCGCCCGGGAGCCGGAGGCTGGACGCCGTCGTCAAGCGGCGCGCCTACGCCAGGTTCGGCACTGGCGAGTACTGGCTGGTCGATCCCGTCGCGGAGACGGTCGAGGTCTTCCGCGGCGCCGGCGAGTGGCCAGAGCCGGCGGTGCGGCTCAGCCGAGCATCAGGGCCGCAGACGCTGGTGAGCCCACTCTTCCCGGATCTTGTCCTGACGCTGGATCAGATCTTCGGGTAGCACAGGAACTGCGCCTTCGAGCTCGTCACTTGGCCAGCTTGCGGTACAACCTCGCACGCTTCTCGAGCAAGTCGTCGGCGAGCCGATCGAATCGCCTTGTCGCCCTTCCGGCCTCGAATGCGCGCGCTCCCGGCCGAATCGTGACGGCGGAGGGTTGCGAGGCGTTGGCCTGGACGAGTTTACGCTTCATGTGAACATCATATACATCCGCTGGCATGGAGCAACCGGCAGTCGCTGCGCCTTCTGCGCTAGTATGGCTGCGCACATCGCAGCGCTTCTTGGCGCCTCGGGAGGGTACATCCGCTTCGCATGGGAGAGTCGTAGGGAACCGGTATGAGATCACTCACCTGGCTTTCGAGCTGTGCCGCCACCGCTGCCGTCCTGATCCCTCTGCTCGCCGCGGTCATGGCGGCGCCGCCAGCCGGCGCGGCCGGCACCGCGGCACCGCCCGACTATGACGCCTGGACCAAGCTGCTGGCGCGCCACTACGACCCCGACCGGGGGATGAGCTACCAGGCGCTCAAGGCCCAGGACGGCAAGACCCTGGCCGACTTGCGGCAGCGCCTGGCGACCGTCGACGCGGCCTCGCTGGCACCGCCCGATCGCCTTGCCTACTGGATCAACGTCTACAACGTCAACGTGGTCGCGACCGTCGTCGACCACTACCCGGTCAAGTCCATCCGTGACATCTCGACCGACTTCATCACCCGCCTCAACGTGTTCAAGCAGGACACGGTGCCGGTCAAGGGCGGCGCGATCTCGCTCGACGGCGTCGAGAACACGCAGCTCCGCGAGGCTTTCAAGGACCCGCGGATTCACTTCGCGATCAACTGCGCCGCCCGCAGCTGCCCGCCGATCCGCCCGGAGGCGTTCGTCGGCACGCGCGTCTCGGAGCAGCTCGACGACCAGGCGCGCAAGTTCCTCAACGACCCGCGGCGCGGCGTGCAGATCGAGTCGAAGGGCGCGGACGGCATCGTCATCCACGTCACCAAGGTGATGGACTGGTTCGCCGGCGACTTCGAGAAATGGGGCGGCGGCCAGGTGGCCTTCATCCGCAAGTACGTCACCCCCGACCGGCAGAAGCAGATCGACGCCGCCCGCGGCAAGGTCAAGCTCGACTTCTATTCCTACGATTGGTCGCTGAACGACACCTCCAAGTAACCTAATTCAGTGTCCCGTTATGAAGGTGACGAGGTCGTTCGACAGCGCTTCGAGCGACGGCTGGTATAGATACATCATGTGACCGCCGTCGTAGACCTTGACGGTCATGCGGCCTTGATCGATGCCGCTGTGCCGCAGCATGTACTCGGTGGCGAAGTAGGACGTGGTGAGGTCATGGTAACCGGCGGCGCAGAAGATGCGCAGCGCTTCGTTGTCTTTCGTTCCCTGCGCCAGGGGGGCGGTCACGTCCACGTAGCCGGCGAAGGAGCTGTTGCGATTGGCGGGCCGTTTCCAGCTTTGGTTGGCCTGGAGGCTCACCCCCACGTAACGCCGGTCGAGGTCCACCTTCAGGTCGTTGCGCAGGTAGCTCTGGAAGAGCGCGATGTAGACCGGGCTCGTCTTGCCATCGACCGCATCGTCCTCGGGGAACTCGCCGACGTTGTCGAGCTCGTCCTGCGTGTAGCGGCCGTCGAGCAGGCCCACCGACTTACCTTCGTCGCGCAGCAGCTCCTTGACGAAGCGCAACACGTAGATCCGCAGACGGCTGCGCAGGATGTACTCCTTGGAGAGGCCGGTGTAGCGGTGGAGACGCTCGGCGACCCGGTCCTTCTCCTCCTTGGACAGCGTGTCGCCCCTGAAGAGGGCCGCCAGGTACTCGCCGCCCGCATAGGCCTCGACCTCGTCGAGCAGCGCCCGCTCGTTGGGCCACGCCGCCGGCAGTTTCTTGTGGTAATAGGCGATCGACGCCAGCGCCGGCAGGTGCGTCGCGAAGCTGAGGTCGTTGCCGGCGACGGCGAACGGCAGTGTGCCCATGTTGAGGGCCGGTGAGATGAGGATGACGCCATTCAGCCCGATGTCGAGCCGTTGCTGCAAGCGCTCGACGAGGAGAGCGCTGCGGATGCCACCGTAGCTCTCGCCGAGCAGGTACTTGGGCGAGTTCCAGCGGTTGTGGGTGGTGATGAAGGTGCGGATGAGCTCGGCCACCGAGTCGGCGTCCTCATCGAAGCCCCAGAAGTCCTTGTCCTTCTTTTCGCCGAGTGCGTGGCTGAAGCCGGTGCCGACCGGATCGACGAACACCAGGTCGGTTGCCCGCAGGAGGGTCCAGGGATTGTCCTTCAGGCGGTAGGGCGGCGCGCCCGGGGAGGAGGCGTCGCTGGGGATGTCGAGCCGGTGGGGTCCCACCAGGCCCAGGTGCAGCCATACGGACCCCGAACCAGGTCCGCCGTTGTAGACGAACGTCAGCGGCCGGTCTTCCGGCCGGGCGACGCCCTTCTTGACATAGGAGACGGTGAAGAACGTGGCGGTCGCCTTGCCCTCGTCGTCATGCAGGTAGACGTCCTCGGCGGTGGCGGTGTAGGCAATATCGGTGGCCCCGCTCTGCAGCCGATGCTCGGTGACGAACTTCTGCGGCGGCGGCGGGGCCGGTGGCGCCTTGCCATCTCCACCCGCGTCGGCCTTGTCGCCCTTGGCGGCCTGAGCCTCCGCCGCCGCCATGCCGGCAAAGGGCCGACCCCAAGCCACCAGCGTCACCAGGGCCAAGACAGCGACGACCTTGCGCATTCTCTCTCCTTCGAGGATCCAGGCGGCCAGGAGCACCCACCGGCCAAGCGGGAGGTCCCGCGGCGGCTGCGGCACACGCTCGCGCGCCCGCCCTGCCGTGGTCTACAGAGACAATACACTCGGATGCCGGCGGGGGTTGCGCGGCAGGTGGGCCCCGCCGGCGACCGGCGCGCCGTGCCCGGCGGTGCATGGGCTGCCGCCGGGCAGGCTCACGGCGCGAAATAGCCGCTGACGTCGAGGATCAATTGCGCCGTCCCGGAGGAACCGTTGCGGACGGCGATGCTCGTCTGTCCGTCGATCGAAAGCTTCAGGATCGCGTTGTTCGCCCGGGTCTGGCCGGCTCTGAAAGCGAGGACGATGGTGTCGCCGTCAGGCCCGTCTCCAGGCAAGACCGAGAGGGAACCCGCCGCGGCCGGCTGCGTCACCGTCAGGTTCGCGACCACGGCGGTGGCCGACACCGGCACGCCGCACTGAGAGGCCAGCGGGAAGTACCGCACCGCCGGTGCCGGCGCCAGGGCTGGACCGCCGTAGGTACCGGCCGGGTTCCGCGTGTCGAAGATCCGGCACGGGGGCAGCGTGTAGAAGCGGCTCGCCGTCAGCTGCGGCCACAGGACCGGCGTGGGGCTGTACGCATCGTTCGTCGTGTCGTTGCCCAGCTGTCCGTGATCGTTGGCGCCCCAGCCCCACAGGGTCCCATCGGAGCGCAGCGCCAAGCTATGCCAGTCGGGTGTTTGGACGGACACCACGTAGCCGCCGTCGCCGAAGGCGGGCACTTGCACGGGCAGGGGGTGAGGATCTTGATCGGCGGTGCCAATCCCCAATTGCCCGTTGTAATTACGCCCCCACGTCCAGACCGTGTGGTCGGACCCGATGGCGCAGTTGTTCCGATCGCCGGTGGGCCCGGCGAAGATCATCTTCGCCGCGGTGACGACCTGGCCGGGAAGGTTCTGGTTCGTGGTGTTGCCGTTACCGAGCTGCCCCAGGTTGTTCCAGCCCCACATCCACATCGTGCCATCGGATTTCAGCGCGTTGGGTTCTTCGAAGTCCGCCGAGATGGACACCACGTTCGACAGTCCCATGACCTGGATCGGCGTGTAGCTGTGGTCACCGAACAGACCCTGTCCCAACTCACCCTGAAACCCTGTTCCCCAAACCAGGACCGTGCCGTTGGGCATCAGGGCCAGGCTGACCGTATAGCCGGCGGAGATGGCGACCGGATTGGCAAGCCCGCCGACCTGGACCGGGACGAGGGTTACGCTCGTCGAGCCACTCCCCAACTGCCCGTACTGATTCCAGCCCCAAGCCCACACGGTGCCGTTCGATTTCAGCGCCAGACAGTGGTAGGCCCGGCCGCTGATGGCCACGACATTGGTCAAGCCGCTGACCTGAACGGGCGTATGGGCATCGTTCGTCGTTCCATTCCCAAGCTGGCCGACGCCGTTCCAGCCCCAGGCCCATACCGTGCCGTCGGACCTCAGAGCCAGGTTGTGACCCTCGCCGGCTGAAATGGCAACGATCGAGCTCAGGTAGCCGACGTCGCCAGGCCCGTGCACCCTGAGAGGAACATGGCTATCGTGGCTCGTATCACTGTAGGAGGCGCCGGCCTGGTTGTCGCCCAGCTTGCCGAAAGCATCGCTTCCCCAGGTCCAGACGCTGCCGTCCGCCAGCAGGGCGATGCTGTGCCTGCCGCCGCCCCAGAACTGGGTGATCGGCGAGGGCGGCGGACTGACGCTCGCGCGAGCCGCGGCAGCTGAAGCCAACGCAACGAGCGCCAACGCCGTCACGTTTCTCATATTCTTCACTTGCTCGGCTCCTCCAGGCAGGCTGGCCACGGCGGCGTGAATAAGCGTCGGGCGGTTCCAGCCACGCTACAGGCCCGACCATGAGCGTTGGTGCGCGTGCTTGCTCGTACGTGTGCAGGGTGGGGGGAGCACGAACGGTGCCAGGCCTGGATTCCCGGCCTTCAGGCGGCACACCCGGACGGATTCGGAGATTCCGCAACTCGACCGATATTTATTAGCAACAGCCCGTCAAATTTGTGTCAGTCCCCGGGCCGGTGATATCTCCCACCTTCTTCGTCAGGGCTCAGCTCCTGGGTCAGCATGGC
>DATKFK010000028.1:0-2625 GCA_035544375.1 Thermoanaerobaculia bacterium | reverse complement strand
CCCCAGGCCGCGGCCGCGGCGCTCGCGGATCTCCCGGAGGACGACCTGCCCGGCGCGCGCGAGGCCGCCGCCCGCTGGCGCGGCAAGAACGCGGCGGCGCTGGCCCGCCACCTCTCCCGCAAGGGATTTTCGCGCCGTGCTATCTTTGCCGTCCTGGCGGAGAACGACGAGAACGACGAGCGCGCCGTCGGCGCCCGACGTGCCGGCGAGACCGAGGATCTCGCGGCCGAGCCTCCGGACGACCTCGACTAGCACGCCACGCCCAGGCACCTGTTCGCAACCTGTTCGCTACCTGATCGATACCGGCTCGATACCAGCTCGATGGCAGCATGACCTGCGCGTGATCCCTGCATGAAAAGCTCCGAGATTCGCCGCAGCTTCACCGAGTTCTGGAGTGGCCGCGGCCACCGCGTCGTGCCCAGCGCGCCGCTCGTCCCGCAGGGGGACCCCACGCTGCTGTTCGTCAACGCCGGAATGGCGCCGTTCAAGAGCTATTTCCTGGGGCTCGAGCAGCCGCCGTCGCCGCGCGCGGTCTCGGTGCAGAAGTGCGTGCGCGTGTCGGGCAAGCACAACGACCTCGAGAACGTGGGGCCGAGCGCGCGCCACCATACCTTCTTCGAGATGTTGGGTAATTTCTCGTTCGGCGATTACTTCAAGGAAGAGGCGATCCGCGGCGCCTGGGAGCTGGTCACCGGGGTCTGGGGCATTCCGCCCGACCGGCTGACGGCCACCGTCTTCGAAGAGGACGACGAGGCGCGCGAGCTGTGGCTCGAGCTTTCGACGCTGCCGCCGGAGCGGGTCCGCCGCTGCGGGCGGGAGGACAACTTCTGGGCGATGGGCGACACCGGCCCCTGCGGCCCTTCGAGCGAGATCTTCGTCGACCTGCATCCCGAGCTGCCGCCCGTCCCCTGGGAAGAGGGGACGGGCAGCGGACGCTATCTCGAGATCTGGAACCTGGTCTTCATGCAGTACGAGCGCGCTCCCGCGGCGGCCCCCGGCCAGCCCGGCGAGCTGGTGCCGCTGCCCAGGCCGTCGATCGACACCGGCGCCGGGCTCGAGCGGGTGGCGTCGGTGCTGCAGAAGGTCGACTCCAACTACGACACCGACCTGTTCCGGCCGCTGCTCGCGGCGGCCGGCGAGCTGGCCGGCAGCCGCTACGGCAGCGACCCCGACCGCGACGTCTCGATGCGGGTCATCGCCGACCATCTGCGCGCGGTGACCTTCCTGCTCGCCGACGGCGTCATCCCCGGCAACGAGGGCCGCGGCTACGTGCTGCGCCGCCTGCTGCGCCGGGCCGTCCGCCACGGTATGCGGCTCGGGTTCGAGGAGCCCTTCCTTCACCGCTTGGTGCCGGTGGTGGGAGAGGTGATGGGGGACACCTACATCGAGCTGGCGGCGACCCGCCAGGCGACGATGGCCACCATGCAGGCGGAGGAGGAGAAGTACCGTTCGACCGTCGCCAACGGCGCCCGCCAGGTGCAGGAGGAGATCGAGCGACTGCGCGCCGAGGGCAGGTCGGAGCTGCCGGGGCCGATGGTATTCCGGCTTTACGACACCTACGGCCTGCCGATCGACGTCATTCGCGAGATCGCCGAGGAGGAGCGCTTCCACGTTGACGAGGCGGGTTTCGATACGGCCCTGGACACGCAGCGCGAGCAGTCGCGCCGCGCCACGCAGGAGGTGCAGAGCCGGCTGGCCGCGCTGCGCGAGGTGGTGCGCGGCCACGCCGATCTCGCCGCCACCCGCTTCGAGGGCTACGACCGCACCGAGCTGCTCGGCGAGCAGGCCGAGGTGGTGCGGCTGGCTGCGTGGAAGGACGGGGCGCCGGTGCGGGTCTCGACGCTCGCCGCCGGCCAGAGCGGCGTGGTGGTCCTCGACCAGACGGTCTTCTATGCCGAGTCTGGCGGCCAGGTGGGGGATACCGGGCTGATCCTCTGGGACGGCGGGCGGGCGCGCGTCGCCGACACCCAGAAGGACGCCGCCGGCGTCTTCTATCACTTCGTCGAGATCGAGGACGGAGAGCTGGCCCGCCATGCCCGCGTCGACCTGCGGGTCGATCACGAGCCGCGGCTGGCCACCCAGCGCAATCACACCGCCACGCATCTGCTGCAGGCAGCTCTCCGGCAGGTGTTGGGCAAGAGCGTGCGCCAGGCCGGCTCGCTGGTGGCGCCGGACCGCCTGCGTTTCGACTTCACCTACCACCGCGGCCTGTTCCGGCAGGAGCAGGACGAGGTGGAGGACCTGGTCAACGAGTGGATCCGGCGGGCGGTGCCGACCGACTTCGTGACCAGGAGCTACCAGGAGGCGATCGCCGCCGGCGCCATGGCGCTGTTCGGCGAGAAGTACGGCGAGCGCGTGCGCACGGTCGGCGTGCCGGGCTTCAGCCTCGAGCTGTGCGGCGGCTGCCACGTGCACTCAACCGGCGAGATCGGACTCTTCCTCATCGACTCCGAGCGCGGCGTGGCCTCGGGCGTGCGCCGTATCGAGGCGGTGACCGGCGCCCATGCCGTGGCCGAGGTGCGGCGGCAGCGGATCGCCTACGCCGAGCTGATGACGCGCCTGGGGATCCATTCCGGCGACTACGAGCAGCAGCTGCAGAAGGCCGAGCAGCTGCGGCAGCGTCAG
>DATKFK010000027.1:0-9013 GCA_035544375.1 Thermoanaerobaculia bacterium | reverse complement strand
TCGCCATCAATTTCTGGCGTACGGGCAGGTCGGCGAAGCGGCGCATGTCTGCGGTCTCAGTGCCCGCGGCCTTCCGGGCGGACCACCCGGGCGACGCGCAGCAACTTCGAGCTCACCAGGAGCCGGGTGCGCTCCACGGCGTCGAGGTTGATCTCGAAACGGACGCGGTTGGCCTCGAGGAAGAAGCGCACCATGCCGCCCTGTTCGGCGAAACGGTCGGGTTCCCCCACCGTCAGGACGTTGGCGCCGCGCAGGGCCGCCAGCACCTCCGGCACCCGCTCCCGCTCGGACCTGCCGATGAAGGCGATCTGGCACGACCTGAGCTCGCCCGGGCGCTCGACCTGCCGCACCCGCAGCTGCCGGCCGGCGATCTTCTCGCCCGCCACGGTGCTTTCCAGGCTGCCGCCGAACGGGTCTTCCCCGAAGATGCAGATTGCCAGCGAGTCGCGGTCATTGAAGGACTCCGGCGGCCACTCGACGAACTTGGCGAAGTTGAAAAGGAACGCCGCCTTCACCTCGTACTCCAGGGGATGCTGCGGCGGCGGTGGTGCGCCGCGGAGGGGGGCAGCGGCGGCGGCCAGCCACGGCAGGGCAGCGGCCAGCCATGCCACGGCCGCGGCCAGCCTCCTCGGCAGGCGGGCGGCAGGCGCGGTGCCGCGCTGGCTCAGAATCGCCACTCGACCTTTCCGAAGATGCTGCGCTGGACCTCCTCGCGCAGGGGGGAGGGCGCGCCGAACTCGGGATGATGGTCATGGAGGAGGTTGCGCCCGTTGATCGACAGCTCGAGCCTGGCATCGGGCCGCCAGCCCAGCCGCAGATCGGCCTCGGTGTAGCCGGGAACCACCGGGGCGGGCAGGCGGTCGACCCGCCGCAGCCAGCCGTCGAGCTCGAGCGCCCGCGGCAGGTCGAGGCTGGCGCGCAGCGAGGCCTGGTACGGAGGGTCGTCGCCCTCGGGGGTGCCGCCCGTGGGATCGCGGCTGTCCGGCCGCAGCCGCAGGTCCTTGTGCAGGGTGGTACAGCTGCCCGTCCAGCGCCACCACGAGGTCATCTGGTAGCTCACCGACGCCTCGCCGCCGAAGGTCGCGGCACGGAGCTCGTTGGCCAGCGTGATCGGCGTACCGCCGCCGGGCGCCGGCTCCTCGCTGCGCAGCCGGTCGTAACGGTTGTAGAAGGCGGCGAGGTCGAGCGACAGGCCGTCGTGCGGCTGCACGCGGTATCCCAGCTCGTAGGCGAGGAGCTCCTCGGCCAGGAAGTCGTGGCTGCCTTGGAGCACCACCACCGGCCCCGAGGTGAAACGCACGTCCTCGTCGATCTGGGCGGGGATGCGCACGGCACGGGAGATTGCCGCCCACAGGGTCCGGCGGTCGCTCGGCGTCCAGGCCAGGCGCACGCTGGGTTCAAGCTCGAAATGGGTGAAGGTGTTGTATTCGAGCTTCGACCCCAGGGTGAGGTGCAGGCGGTCGCGCAGGGCGATCTCGTCCTGCGCGAAGAGATTCACCAGGTCCAGGGTCCGCCGGTCGGGGACCCAGAAGATCGCGGGGCTGTTGACCACGCTGTCGCGGCTGGTGCGGTAGCCCAGGCCCCAGACCACGTCATGCGCCGCGCCCGCCTGCCAGTGGTGCTGGAGGTCGAAGTCGAAGGTGTCGCGGTGCTCCTCGAAGGTCGCCGGCACCCGCCGGTAGGTCTCGTCCACGTAGAGCTGCAACCGCAGGTCGGAGGTCGCGGAAAAGCGGCGCGACCAGCGGCCGAGCAGATTGAAGCCGCCAAGGTCCTGGCCGCCGGCGGCACCACCCGCGCCGCCCGCGCTGCCCGCGCTGCCCGCAGCCTGGCCGGCGGTGCCGGAGTAGACGTCTCCCTGGATGCCGAAGGAGTCCGCCGGCGAGAGCGCGCCATCCATCCGGAAGCCTCCCTGGCCGATGCGCAGCGGATCGTGCGCCGAGGCGCCGCCGGCGAAGACGAGGGGACCGTCGTCGAGATAGCGGCCGTAGACCCGGTAGGAGACGCCGGCCCCCAGCTTGCCGCCGTAGCGCACGCCGCCGAAGCCCGGCAGCGCGGCGCCGGCGCCGGCTTCAGCCAGGCCGCCCTGGGTATCGGCGGCGTCCTTGGTGATGACGTTGATCACGCCGTTGACCGCGTTGGCGCCCCACAGGGCCGCCCCCGGGCCGCGGATCACCTCGATCCTCTCGACGTCGGCCAGGAAGACCTGCTGCACGTCCCAGAAGACCCCCGCGAAGAGAGGCGTGTAGACGCTGCGGCCGTCGATCAGGACCAGCATCTTGTCGGCGACCGTGTTGTTGAAGCCGCGGGCGGTGACGGCCCAGGTGCTGCCGTTCGCCTGGGCCACCTGCAGGCCGGGAGCGAGGCGCAGCGCGTCGGCGAGGGTGGTGGCCCCGGAGCGGCGGATGTCGTCGGCGGTGACCACCGAGATCGCCGCCGCCGCCGCGGAGAGCCTTTCCGGGCGCTTGGACACCGAGGTGACGTCGATGTCCATCAGCTCTTCGATCGAGAGCTGCTTGAGCGCGCCGGGGGCGCTCTGGCCGGCCGCGCTCGGCGGCGCTTCGCGAGGGGCAGGCTGCGGTTGAGGTGCAGGCTCGGACGGAGGGGCAGGCTGGGATCGAGGGGAAGGCTCGGATTGAGGGGCTGGCTGGAATTGAGGGGAAGGTTGGGATTGAGCGGAAGGTTGGGTTTGAGCAGAAGGTTGGGTTTGAGCGGCAGGCTGGGCCTGGGCGATTCGGGTTGTGGCTGCGGCGGCACCCAGCGCCGGCGGCAGCAGCAGCGCGCCCAGGCACAGGCCGCGCAGCCGGCGGCCGGGCGCCACCGGGACGGCTACGGCGACAGAGGCGAGGACGGCGGCGGAGCGCGCATCGCGACCGGCACCGGTCCATGGGGGCGCGGAACACCTGGGCTCCAAGGCAGGCACAGTCATTCGGACCTCTGTCGTCGTCGTCGAAGGCAGTCTGACCGTTTTCGGCGCGATGATACGCAACATTTGCGCCGGAAGGGCGGTGTGCGACAGCTTTCGCGCCCGGCGGCGCGGCTGCCGGAAGGTCCCGCAACCGGTCTGTTGTACGCTGCCGGCCGATGGCTCCTCGGCACCCGGCGCGGCAGGAGCGGCTGGAACGGCCGGTGCGGCTGGCGCTCCAACCCTCGCGCCGCCTCACCGGCTTCAATCTCCTATCGCCGCGCCCGGGCGCCGTCCTCGACGTCGGCCTGGGAGGCACGGAGGCGGAGAGCGAGGCGCTGATCGGCGCGTGGCGGCGGCAGGCCCGAAGGATGCTCGACGCCCTTGGCTGGCAAGACGAAGAGGTCGCGGTGCGGCGCTTCGGCGGCGGCGCCAGCCTCTTCCTGAGCGCGCCGATCGATGCGCTCTACGCCGCCACCGAGGTCAACGATTGGGCCTGGGAGGCCGCGGTGGAAGCGGCCGGCGGCGCGGGCGGCATGGTAGGCGGCACGGGTGAAACCGGGAGCGCGGGCGGGGGCGGCGGCGCGGTCGAGGCAGGAGGCTCGGGCGCGGCAGGCTCGGGCAGGGGCGGCGGCGCGGGCGAGGCAGGCGGCACGGGTGCGGCAGGCTCGGGCGCGGCAGGCTCGGGCGCGGCAGCTTTCGCGGCCGCCGCCGAGCGGCTGCGGTCCGCCGCCGCCCGCGAGAGCAATCCCGCGCTGCTGGCCTTGCGCGCCGCGGCGGCGGCGCGCGGGGTCGCCTTCCTGGCTGACGACGATGAGGTCACGGTCGGCCTCGGCGCCGGCTCGCGCACCTGGCCGCGCGGCGAGCTGCCGCCCCCGGGCGCGGTGGACTGGGCCGCGGTGCACGACGTGCCGGTGGCGCTGGTCACCGGCACCAACGGCAAGACCACGACCGTCCGGCTCACCGCCGCGATGCTTGCCGCCGCCGGCCGCGTGGCCGGGGTGACCTCCACGGATCTGATCGCCGTCGGCGGCGCGGTGCTCGACGTCGGCGACTACTCCGGCCCGGGCGGAGCGCGCACTCTGCTGCGCGACCGGCGGGTCCAGGCGGCGGTGCTCGAGACCGCCCGCGGCGGCCTGCTGCGCCGCGGCCTGGCGCTCGACCGGGTGACCGCCGCCGCGGTCACCAACATCGCCGCCGATCACCTGGGCGAATACGGGGTGGAGGATCTCGCGGGGCTGGCGGAAGCGAAGCTGCTCGTCACCCGCGCCGTGGTGCCGGCGGGGCGGGCCGTGCTCAACGCCGACGATCCCGAGCTGGCGGCGCGCGGCAGCCGGGCCGGCCGCGGCAGCGCGCCGGTCACCTGGACCAGTCTCGCGCCGAGCCAGCCGGCCGCCGGGCTCGACCTCGCCGCGCACCTCGCGGCGGGCGGCGACGCCGTCCTGCTCGATGGCGATCGGCTGGTCCTGGTGCGCGAAGGCAGGCGCGAGGTCGTGGCGGCAGTCGGCGACGTGCCCATCGCCTTTGGCGGCGCCGCCCGCCACAACCTGGCCAACGCCCTCGCCGCCATCGGCCTGGCCAGCGCCTTCGGGCTGCCGGTGGCGGCGATGGCCGAGGGGCTCGCCGCCATCCGCGACGAGCGCGACAACCCCGGGCGCGGCTACCTGGCGGAGATCGACGGCTTCCACGTCCTGCTCGACTACGCCCACAATCCGCACGGCCTCGCGGCCCTGATCGCCCTGGCCGAGAGCCTGCCGGCCAGGCGGCGCCTGCTGATCCTCGGCCAGGCCGGCGACCGCGACGACGAGGCGATTCGCGACCTCGCCCGTGCCGCCTGGCGCCTGCGGCCCGACCGGGTGATCGTGAAGGAGCTGCCGACCATGCTGAGAGGCAGGCTGCCGGGCCAGGTGACTGCTGTCCTGGAGGACGAGCTCTTGAAACTGGGCGCCCGCCGCCAGGACCTCGGACACGCGGCAACCGAGCTGGAGGCCGTGCAGCAGGCGCTCGACTGGGCACGTCCTGGAGACCTGCTGGTGTTGCTGGTGCACACCCAGCGGGAGGATGCGTTGGAGCTGCTGCGGCGGCGGGGCGGTAGGCGGTAGCGGCTGCGGTCCTGATTGTAATCCCGCCTACTATGTATATAATTAGCATAGTTTCGTGATCTGCCTGAACCACCGATCCGAGGAGGGAATGGTATGAGGCTCGACCCGCTCCGCCGCCGCTTCCGCGCGTCCGCCCGCCTGCTCGTCCTGGGGGCCGTTTCGATCGCGCTCTTCCATCCGGGCCCCGCGCTCTTGGCGGCGGCGGCCCACCGAGCCGCCGCCCCTCCCCCGGCAGCCGCGAACGCGGGCTCGGTCACTCATGGAGAATGGTCCCCGGTCATTCACTTCGATCCGGCAGTGGTGGCAATCCATACCCATGTGCTCCCCGACGGGAAGCTGCTGCTGTGGGAGCGGTATCCGAACCAGCCGGAGCCGCAGTGGATCAATACCTACGTCTGGGATCCGGCAGGCGCACCATCCGGCAAGCTGAAGACCATCAAGAACGAATTCGCCAATGTTTTCTGCGCCGGTCATACCTACCTGCCGGGCGGGAACCTCCTGATCGCGGGCGGTCACGATCGGTACGACGGTTGGGGCACCAAGACCCTTCTGTTCTTCGACTACCGGACGGAGCGCTGGAGCCGGGGGCCGGACATGAAGAAGGGGCGCTGGTATCCGACCACCACGGCCCTCGCCAACGGCGACGTGCTGACGATCAGCGGCGAGGCCCAGGGTGACGTCGAGGCTCCGAGCTACAACGAAATACCGCAGGTCTGGACAGTGCAGACGGCGGCGTGGCGCTACCTAACGACCGCCGCCGCCAGGATAAGTCTTTACCCCTGGATGTTGCTCGCTCCCAACGGGACGGTCTTTCTTGCTGGGCCGGAGGCGAGGGCGGCCTACCTGGACACGTCCGGCACCGGAAGCTGGCTGCCTGCTCCATCGAGGCCGGACAACCTCTACCGCGATTACGGCTCGGCGGTCATGTACGAGCCGGGCAAGGTGCTGGTCGTCGGAGGTGGCGATCCGCCCACCAACACCGCCATGAAGATCGATCTGAACGCCAATCCTCCCGCCTGGCAGTCCGCTGGAGCGATGAAATACGCCCGCCGCCAGCTCAACGCCACGCTGCTGCCGGACGGGAAGGTCCTGGTGACCGGCGGCACCAGCTCTCGCGGGTTCAACAACGGCGCCGCGGCGATACGGTCCACGGAGCTTTGGGATCCTCGAACCGGGCAGTGGTCGGAGCTGGCCGCCATGTCCCAGGAGGTCAAGCGCCTCTATCACTCCACCGCGGTCCTGCTGCCCGACGGCAGGGTTCTCGCCGCCGGCGGCGGGCTGCCGGCGGCGGAAAACGACGCCGACCGCAAGTACCCCAATGCCCAGCTCTTCTCGCCGCCGTACCTGTTCGCGGGAACCCGCCCCACCATCGCCTCCGCTCCGCCAGCGCTGCATTACGGGGCCAAGTTCACGGTGAAGACGCCGAACGCGGCGAGCATCCGCTACGTGACGCTGCTGCGGCTGGGCTCGGTCACGCACGCTTTCGATCAGAGCCAGCACTTCGTGCGGCTGGAGCCCACCTCGCGCACCGCGGACGGGCTCGAGGCGACCGCGCCCGCCAAGGGCGAGATCGCCCCTCCAGGTCCCTATCTGCTGTTCATCCTCGACGGCTCGGACGTGCCCTCCGTGGCGAAAGTCGTCGAGCTCGGGAAATGACCGGCGGGCGAGCGGCCGCTGCCGCCGCGGGCCTTCTGGGCCTCACCCTGGCTCTCGGCGTTGCCGGGCTCGCGGCGGCGGCCCGGCCGGCCGCCGCCCAGCCGGCGCCGGAGCGGGTGAAGACCATCCCGGACGTCGAGGTCCGCGATCAGGACGGCCGCGGGTGGCGCTTCAGCCGCGACCTGCTGAGCGGCCGGACCGCGGTGATCAGCTTCATCTACACCACCTGCACGGCGTCCTGCCCGCTCGTCGGCCAGGTCTTCGGCGAGCTGCAGGCGGCGCTCGCCGCGGCCGGGCGGGACGACGTGGTCCTGCTGTCGCTGACGCGCGATCCGGAGACCGATACGCCAGAGCGCCTCAAGCGATGGGGTCAGCGCTTCGGCGCACGGCCCGGCTGGTTGTTGCTGTCCGGCGACAAGGCCGCCATGGACGAGCTACTGCTGGCCCTGACCGGCGATCCGGCCCGACGCGGACCGCATTCCGACGCGGTGCTGATCGTCGACCTCGACCAGGGAATCTGGAGACGCGAGAGCGCCGCGGGCCCGCCCGGCTACTACCTGGACATCCTGGATCAGATCCGCCCTTCGGCAACTCGCCCCCGCCACCAGTAGCCTTGCCGCACCCCCCGCCGAACCTGCGTGACTCGTCGTCGAAGTGTCCGGACTCGTCCGTCGTCTCAGGCTGGTTCGTATGTTCAATCCCGGGCAGGGCGCGTCAAAACCAGCCGCGGATACTTCGGAGCCGCGCAGCGCTGCGGCGTCCTCGATCCCAGCTTGACATGGCTTGGTATCCTCCTTATAGTTCACCAGGTGGTGAACTATAGGGCGGAGCATCTTGACCGCATTTTCGCGGCGCTGGGCGACCCCACCCGCCGGGCCATCCTTGCCCGTCTGGAGCGGGAGGACGGCCTTTCCGTCAGCGCCCTGGCG
The DNA here is from genome assembly GCA_035544375.1 of Thermoanaerobaculia bacterium. Lineage (GTDB taxonomy): Bacteria > Acidobacteriota > Thermoanaerobaculia > Multivoradales > UBA5704 > JASLEW01. The sequence continues at coordinate 1,424 of DATKFK010000027.1, read as the reverse complement.
GAACCCTTCACGATCAAGCTACCGGCGGTGATGAAGCACCTGGACGTTCTCTCCGCGGCCGGGCTGATCAACCGCTCGAAGAACGGGCGAACCGTGACGGTCGAGATCTCGACCGATCCCCTGAAGGAAGCCATGAACTGGCTCCGCCGTTACGAGCGCTTCTGGTCCTCCAGCCTGGACCGCCTCGTCGAGTACGCGGAAGCGAAGGAAGCCGAAGCGCGGAGGAATGGCAAATGACGAGCATGACCCTGGTGCGGCGCATCGCGGCCCGGCCGTCCATCGTCTTCGAGGCGCTGGCGACGGAAGAAGGCATGACCTCATGGTGGGGCCCGGCCGATTTCCCCGTGCTGGCGGCCAAGGCAGACGTGCAGGTGGGTGGACGGTTCCAGGTGCGGTTCCGCACGGTGGACGGCCAGGAGCATGTCTGTGCCGGCGAGTTCCTCGAGATCGCCAGGCCCGAGCGGATCGTCATGAGCTGGCAATGGACACTCAATGGCGCCCCCGAGGAGCAGGGCTCGATCTCGCGCCTCGAGCTGCATCTGCGCGCCATCGACACGGGGACGGAGCTCACGCTCATCCACGCCGCCCTGCGCGACGAGGCATCCGCCCGCAGTCACGAATGGGGTTGGAACGGCGCCCTGGACAAGCTCATGCGGAACTTCGCTGAAATCCGTACCGGCTAGCTTCGCTGGCCGGGATCTGCGGTTACGCCGACAAGGAGACGGACGATGTCCAAGACCATGCCTCAGCTCATCCTGATTGTATCCCTGGCCGTGATCAGCCCGCTCCTTGCGGACGCGGGCAAGGATCCCTATCCGAAGATGGCTCCCATCGAGCAGTACTTGCCCGCAAGCCAGGCCGCCGAGATCGCCTTGGCGCGTGGCGCAGGGCCCGCTGCGGTCTCGGACAAGGCCGAGATCCTCGTGCTCGGCGCCCACGGCTATGACACGGCGGTGAAGGGAAGCAATGGCTTCGTGTGTTTCGTGGAAAGATCGTGGGCGAACGACTTCGACGCCCCCGAGTTCTGGAACCCCAAGATCCACACGCCGCAATGCTGGAACGCGGCCGCGGTCAGCTCGGTGCTCCCGGACTATCTCAAGCGCACCCAATGGGTGCTGGCGGGCGTCTCCAAGGAGGAGATGCTGGCCCGGACGAAGGCGGCGCTGGCGGCCCACGAGATCGGCTCGCCCGCTCCGGGGTCCATGGCTTACATGTTGTCGAAGGACCAGTACATAAAAGATCCGCAGCCGGGCGTGGAGGCGCGCTGGTATCCCCATGTCATGTTCTTCGTGCCCACCACCGAGGACTCGAGCTGGGGCGCCAACGTTCGTGGCGGACCGATCTTCTCGACCACCAGCGACGTGGAACCGATCACGACCTTCTTCGTGGTGGCGCCCAAGTGGTCCGATGGGAGCGTCGGACCC
>DATKFK010000026.1:0-2521 GCA_035544375.1 Thermoanaerobaculia bacterium | reverse complement strand
GCAGCGGCGCCGCGAGCTCGGGGAAGTAGCGGTCCAGCGGCCGCAGGTCACGGCTCTGCAGGTGGAGCCGCTCGCCGGAGCGGAAGGCGATGGCGCGGAAACCGTCCCACTTCGGCTCGAACAACCAGCCGTCGCCCGCCGGCAGCTCGTCCGCGACCTTGGCGAGCATGGGTTCGATCGGCGGCTCGATCGGAAAGGGCTGTTCTGCCTTGGCGCCGGTCATCGTCCGGCCGCGAGCTTACCACCGTTGCCGGACGAGACTGCCGGGCAGGATGGGCGACGAGGGTGCGGCCAGCGTGGCCGGCCTGCGGCGCAGTTTCAGCCGCTCGGGACCGTTGGTCATCATGGCCGCCGTGGGTTCAATTACCTAGACATTCATTGCCTAGTCACTCTTCTTTATGTAGCATAGCACAAGCAGGTATCCCGGCCAGAGGCCGCGGTGAAAGGGGACTCGAGATGAGAGGACGCATTCGCTTGGCGGGCAGCAGTGGATTTGTCGCGTTCCTGTTGGGTTTGCTTGGCATGCTGGCACCGGCGGCGTGGCAGCCGGCAGGGAGGGCGGCGGCGCCGGCCGCGGCGACCGGGGCCTGGAGCCCGATCGGCCCGCCGGACGGCGCGACGGTGCAGGCTCTCGCCTATGCGCCGTCGCAGCCCACCGTCGTCTACGCCGGGTTGGACGGCGGCGGCGTGCACCGCAGCGACGACGGCGGCGCGACCTGGACGCCGGCCGGCTTCGGCCTCGACAACCCGGTGGTGACCTCCCTCGCCGTCGATCCGACCAACCCCGACGCGGTCTACGCCGCCACGGAGCGCGGATTCTTCCGCAGCGCCGACGGCGGCCGGACCTGGCAAACTCCGGCCACGGTCGGCTACATCAAGGCCCACGCCGTCGCCGTCGATCCGGCGCGGCCCCAGGTGCTGTTCCTGGGCACGGCCAAGGGGTTGTTCCGCAGCGACGATCACGGCGTCTCCTGGAAGCTCCTCACCGTCGGGCTGATACCGCCACACCAGTTCGACTTCGAGGTGGTCGCTCTCGCCATCGACCCCGTCCAGCCGAGCCAGGTCTACGCCGCTCACATCGGCGTCCACGACGGCATGCACAAGACCGTCGACGGCGGCCGGGCGTGGTTCGCGCTGCGCCGGCTGCGGATCGACGCGCTCGCCGTGGACCCCGTGCAGGATTCCAACGTGTGGGCCGCCGGCGACGACGGCGTGTGGGTCAGCACGAACGGCGGCCAGAAGTTCACCAAGGTGCGCGTCGAGCCGGCGCATGCCCTGCTCGTCGACCCGTTCGACCCCACCCGGGTCTACGCGGGAAACGCCCAGGACCTGCAGGTCACGACCGACGGCGGGCAAACGTGGCAGATGGTGCCCGGCGGACCGCGTCCGGGCGGCGCCCTGGCCCTGGCGGCGGACCCCAGGGCGCCGGGAGTGCTGCTGGCCGGCACGACCGGGGCCGGCGTCTACCGCTCGACGGACGGCGGCGGCACCTGGGCGGCCAGCGGCATGGGGCTCGTCAACACGCGGGTCGCTGCCGTGGCGATCGACGACACGGACGCCGCTGTCTTCGCCGCCGGTCCTGCCGGCATCTATCGCTCGCGCAGCGGCGGCAGCTGGGAGGTGGTGCTGTCCGGCGGCGGCGGCACGACGGTCCTTGCCGGCGCTCCATCACAACCCCGCACCCTCTATGCGGCGCTCCAGAATGGACCTCAGATCTTCCGCAGCCTCGACGGCGGCGACAACTGGGACGCGATGTCCAACCTGGGCGCCACCGCGCTGGCGGTTTCGCTCGACGATCCGGCCACCGTCTTTGCCGCCACGCCGCAGGGGCTGATGACATCCGCGGACGGCGGCGCCACCTGGACGGTGATCTTCAAGGGCACCGTCAACCTGGTGGCGGCCGATCCTCTCGATCCGGCGGTCCTCTACCTGGTCGCCTCCGGGCCCTTCGACGATCAGGTCTGGGAAAGCCGCGACCGCGGCGCGACCTGGGTGAAGCTGCTGAGCAACGGTCCGCTGCTCGGGATCGCGATCGGCCGCAACACGCCGCGGACGATCCTGGTCTCCGGCCCCCAGGCCGTCTTCGGCTCGACCGACGGCGGCCGCAGCTGGCACAAGCTGATCCAGGGGTTTCCGCTCCCGTACGCCCTGGCCGTGGATCCCCGGAACGGCCTCGTCCTCTACATCGGCGGCGATTCCGGGCTGTTGCGGAGCACCGACGGGGGCGGCAACTGGCAGCCCTTCGAGGTGGGGCTCTACGCGCGCGGCTTCAACCAGCTGCTGTTCGACCCGAACGACCTGTTCCGGCTCTATGCCGCTACCGCGGCGGCGGGGGTCTTCGTCTACGAATTCCCGCACTGAAGCGGGCGGGGCGCGGATCGCTTCGCCTGCCGCGAGCGGGCGGGCGCCGCGCCGCCGGCGGGCCGGGTCCAGCGATGGGTGCCGAGCGCTGCGGGTGACATTTTCGGGGCTTCGCGGGTCTAAGGAGGCGGGGGTCTCAAATCCGGGACCCGCCCGGACT
>DATKFK010000025.1:0-2492 GCA_035544375.1 Thermoanaerobaculia bacterium | reverse complement strand
CGCGTCGAGCCCGTCGCTGCCGCTGGCCAGCTCGGCCTCGACGCTCGACACGATGTGCATGACGTGGCTGTAGCGCTCGACCTCCATGAACGTCGGCACGCGCACGCTGCCCGGCATCGCGACGCGCCCCAGGTCGTTGCGGCCCAGGTCGACCAGCATCACGTGCTCGGCGCGTTCCTTGCGGTCGGCCAGCAGGTCCTCGGCCAGGCGGCGGTCGCCGGCCTCGTCCATGCCGCGCGGCCGGGTGCCGGCGATCGGGCGGATGGCGACCTGGCGGCCGGTCTTGCGCACCAGCATCTCCGGCGAGGCGCCGACCAGCGCCAGCTCGGGGGCCTCCAGCAGCACCATGTAGGGGCTGGGGTTGACCATGCGCAGGGCGCGGTACAGCAGCAGCGGCTCGACGCGCCGCGGCACCCGGAAGCGCCGCGCCAGCACCACCTGGAAGATGTCGCCGGCGGCGATGTATTCCTTGGCGATGCCGACCGCCCGGCGGTAGGCCGGCCCGTCGAGGCCCGGCAGCTCGGGCTCGGGCAGGCGCGGCGGTTGGCCGGGCATGGCGACGCCGCCGCCGCGGCCGCCTTCGGCCGTCAGCAGCCGGGAAAGGCGCGCCAGCTCGCGTTCGGCGGCGCCGACGCTGATCTCGTCCTCGATCTCGTTGGCGATCGCCAGCACGCGCTGGTAGGCATGGTCGAAGATCACCAGGGTGTCGAAGCGCGCCAGCAGCGCCACCGGCAGGTCGTGGGGATCGGGGGGCCGGTGGGGCAGCCGTTCCAGCAGGCGGATCATGTCGAAGCCGAAGTACCCCACCAGCCCGCCGGTGAACGGGATCGGTCCGGGCTCGGCCACCACTTCTCCGAGAACCTGGCGCAAGGCGGCGATGGGCTCGCCCGGGAGCCGGCGGGTGCGGCCGTCGCGTTCGGCCTCCAGGCGGTCCGGGTACAGGCGGAAGATCTCGCGCGGGCCGGCGCCGAGGAAGCTGAAGCGCGACACCCGCTCGCCGCCGCTGACGCTCTCGAGCAGGAAGCGGAAGTCCGACACCTCCGCCAGCCGGCGATAGACCGCCAGGGGTGTCAGGCTGTCGGCCAGGAACTCCCGGATGTGCGGCGTCGCCTTGCGCGGGGCGTGCGGGCCTGGCTGGGTTCGCCGGCCTTGCGGGGCTCGCGGGCCTGGCGGGCGTGGCTGGCCTGGTGGGCGTGGCTGGCCTGGCGGGGTTTGCGGGCCTGGCGGGCGTGGCTGGCCTGGCGGGGTTTGCGGGCCTGGCTGGCGTGGCTGGCCTGGCGGGGTTTGCGGGCCTGGCTGGGTTCGCGGGCCTTGCGGGGCTGGCGGGCCTGGCGGGGCGGCTGGCGGGCCTGGCGCCGCCTGCTGTTTCCGCGGGCTCCGCGGACGGCCTGGGCCTGCCGAGGCTTTCGCGCCTTCAGATCCTTTCGATCCTGGGGCTCCTTGCCGGCCTTGCACGTCGTGTGCGTCTCGCGGGCCGCGTCCGCCGTCGGATGGCCGCATCCCGCGCGCGCGCCGCCGGGGCACTCGCGGCGCCGTCACCTGCCGCCTCCGCCGCCGCGGTCCGCGGCATCCCTGGCATCCCGGGCGGTTGTCTCGACCTGGGCGGTTGTCTCGATCTGAGCGGTTGTCTCGATCTGGGCGGTTGTCTCGACCTGAGCGGTTGTCTCGGTCGGAGTCTCGACGGTGTCCACAGCGGCGCCCGGGGCGGCGGGATTGGCGGCGGCGGCACCCACGCCCCCAAAGTGGCGCCGGACGAGCTCGGCGGCGAGGTCGGCTGGCGGCACGCCGGTCGAGAGGAGGAGCACGAGCAGATGGTAGAGCAGGTCGCAGCTCTCGCCGACCAGCTCGCCGCGGCGCTCCGGCCGCGCCGCCGCGGCGAGGGCCGCGACCACCGTCTCCACGCCCTCCTCCCCCACCTTCTGCGCCACCCGTTCGACGCCGGCGGCGAGCAGCCGCGCCGTGTAGCTGCTCGCCGGGTCGGCGCCGCGCCGGCTGGCGGCGACCCGCGCCAGCCAGCCCAGCTCGAGGGCCGCCGCGTTGGGCTCGAAGCAGCTGCGGGTGCCGCGGTGACAGGTGGGGCCGGCGGGGCGGGCGCGCAGCAGCAGCGCGTCGCCATCGCAGTCGGCCACCGCCTCGACCACCGCCAGGGTGTTGCCGGAGGTCTCGCCCTTGCGCCACAGCGCCTTTCGCGAGCGGCTGAAGAAGTGGGCCTCGCCGGTCGCCAGCGTCAGCTCGACCGCGCGGCGGTCGGCGTAGGCCAGCATCAGCACCGCGCCGCTGGCCACGTCCTGGACGACGACCGGAACCAGGCCGCGGTCGTCGTAGCGCAGCGCCGCCGGGTCCAGGGGCGCCGCGGCGCCGCCGGCTTTCCGATGCGGGTGGAGGTCGCATGAAACCGCAGGATCCGGATGCCTCGCCGGCCGGCGGCCCGGAGACCCGAATGGGGACCGGTGCGGAGGCCGGGTCCCCGCGATCAGCTTGCGGGACAGAAA